>JACQEV010000397.1 GCA_016200385.1 Candidatus Methylomirabilota bacterium | reverse complement strand
CCCCTCGCTCTTGGAGTACACCGGGATCCTGGCGCAGGCCGAGCGGTTGCGCTGGCTGTACACCAGGTTGATCGGCGCCTCGTAGCCGGGCACCAGCCGCCTGTACGAGTTGGTGGTCGGGGCGATAAGGCCGCACAGGGCCGGGGCGTGCTTCAGGAGCCCCCCGATGTAATGGAGCGCCGTGGAGGAAATATCACCGTATCCGCCGAGTTGCCAGAAGATATTCTTCCCGCCCTTCCAGAGACTCTGATGGACATGCATGCCTGAGCCATTGTCCTGAAAGAGCGGCTTTGGCATGAAGGTGGCCGTCTTGCCATGCTTGCGAGCGGTGTTCTTGGCGCAGTACTTGTACCAAAGGACGTTGTCAGCCATCTTGGTGAGCGGGGCGTACCGCATATCCACCTCGGTCTGGCCACCCGTGGCGACCTCGTGGTGGTGCACCTCAATCGGAATCCCCACCGACTCCATCGCCAACACCATCTCAGAGCGGATGTCCTGAAACTTGTCCATGGGCGGCACCGGGAAGTAACCCTGCTTATAGCGGGGCTTGTAGCCGAGGTTCGGCTTCTCTTCCCTCCCCGAGTTCCAGAACCCCGCCTCGGAGTCGATGAAGTAGTAGCCATGCTGATAACTCTGGTCGAACCTGATGTCGTCGAAGAAAAAGAACTCCAATTCGGGCCCCCAATAGGAGATGTCCGCAATCGCCGTTGACTTGAGGTACGCCTCCGCTTTCTGGGCAATGTACCGCGGGTCCCGGGTGTACAGTTGCCGGGTCACCGGATCCATGACATTGCAGATCACGACCAGGGTGGGCACCGTCAGGAACGGGTCCATGGCCGCGCTCGTCGGGTCCGGGATCAGCAACATGTCAGATTCGTGAATTTGCTGAAAGCCTCGGATGGAAGAGCCATCGAATCCGATCCCGTCGGCGAACAGCTCCTCCGTCAACTCGCGTACAGGAACTGAGAAATGCTGCCACAGGCCAGGGAGGTCGATGAACCTGAGGTCAACGATCTTTGCGCCCCGCTCCTTCGCTAGCTTGATGACATCCTTTGGTGTCATAGGACGTGATTCCTCCTTATCGATTATCGGATCGAACAGTTCGCCATTGAACAGTCCCTGGAGCGCCGTGAGTCCCTAATGGCGCGCCGTCAAATCGCCGCCTCTCCCCTCTCGCCGGTCCGGATCCTGATGACGTCATCGATCGACACGATGAAGATCTTCCCGTCTCCGATCCGGCCGGTCTTGGCCGACGACAGGATCGTTTCCACGACCTTGTCGCACTTCTCGTTCGGAACGACGATCTCGATCTTCACCTTGGGCAGAAAATCGATGGTGTACTCGCTGCCCCTGTACAGTTCCGTGTGCCCTTTCTGCCGGCCGAAGCCTTTGACCTCGCTGACAGTGAGACCCTGGATCCCCACCTCGGCCAGAGCGCTCTTCACCTCGTCGAGTTTGAAGGGTTTGATGATTGCCTCGATCTTCTTCATACGCCGTCCTCAACCTCTTAAAGGGGTTCACCTTCCCAACGGGGGTTACATACGCCCGGTCCCGGCCCCAGAACGATGCTCGCCTTCACCTCTAGGTCTCTGTGGAAAAGCAAGTCATATGCCAAGAAAATCTAGCACTTCAACCCCAGCCCAACAATCGATAGGTCCGCCAAACCCGCAGCCTTGGGGTCTTTCCATCCGTCTTCCCGCGTCAGAGGATGATGGCCCTGCCGAAGCTTTACGCAGGCTCTAGTCGCCCTGACCTGTTTTTATGCACTTACAACCGGGCCTCTCGGAGATACTTAGTCGCATCCTCCGGCAGGACCGGATTGATGTAAAACCCGCTTCCCCACTCGAACCCGGCCACCTTGGTCAGCGTCGGCATAATCTCAAAATGCCAGTGATAGTGGTGCACCTCGGTTTCCTGCAGTGGCGACGTGTGAATCAGGTAATTGTAGGGCGGGTTGATCATGATCTGGTCCATCCGGCCAAGGGCTTCCTTGAGGATTCTCGCGCAGCTCACGATGTCGTGTTTCTGCGCGTCCTGGAAAAAGGGCTCGTGGCTCCTGGGGAGAATCCAGGTCTCGAAGGGAAAGCGAGATGCAAAGGGTGCGATGGCAACGAACGCGTCGTTCAGCGCGATCACCCTGATGTCCTGCTGCAGCTCCTGACGGATGATGTCGCAGTAGATGCACCGATCCTTGTAGTCGAAATAACTCTTGGCTCCATCCACCTCTTCTCTTGCGCGCTTTGGGACGATCGGGGTCGCAATGAGCTGGGAGTGAGGGTGTTCCAAGGAGGCGCCAGCTTGCTCGCCATGGTTCTTGAAAATCAGGATGTAGCGGAAGCGGTCATCTTTCTTGAGATCGAGTATCCGGTCCCGGTAAGCCCACAGAATATCCTCTACCCTCTCATCTGGCATTGCGGAGAGAACATCATCGTGGTTGGGGGATTCGATGATCACCTCGTGGGCGCCGATCCCGTGCATCTTGTCGTAGATCCCTTCACCCTCCCGGTCCAACTCCCCCTCGATCTGGAGCGCCGGGAACTTATTCGGCACCACGCGAAGCTGCCATCCCATGCGATTGGGCGGGCTGCCGTCCTTGCGGTACGCCATGATCTCGGGGGGGGTCTTGTCCTCGTGTCCTGGACAAAATGGGCAGAATCCCAATTTCTTCGGTGGCGGAACGGTGGCAAAGTCGGATGGACGCTTCGCGCGTTCTGTCGAGATAATGACCCATCGTGAGGTGATCGGATCTTTGCGAAGTTGCGGCATTCTGTTGCCTTATCCTCTGTGAGGAAATCTAGCTAAAGCAGCAACGGTACACTAGATCACTCGGCTGGAAATGTCAATGAGTGGGACTTCAGAGAATGGCGATCTGGCCTATTTGCTTGGGGGATTCACCCTGCGCGATGACGGCTTGGAACCGCCACACCTCGTCCGCGCCATGGCCTGCCTCAGGAGCGTCACCACAGTGCGTTGCATCCCGAGCGGCAAGCCGTCCACGGTTCACGACCGCCGCAGCGTTTTGTTAGGCAAACTGTCTCGATTCTTTCCGAAGCAGATAGACAATGGTCGTCTGGATTACCAGGCCAACAAGCATGAAACCTGCAAACACCTTCAGTGCTTGGAGCCAAGTCACGGGCAAGAGGATGACCATGAGCATGATCACGAGGTATGCCAGTTGTGCCATGAAAGCGGCGAGGGTGGGGCCAAAGTCGCTGCTCTGCGATTCTTTAGATGCCATGTAGCCCCAAGGTCCGGTGGCGATCCCGTACGACCAAATCAGTGTCGGGATTAGAATACTGCTGGGAGCATCCTTGACGAAGACGAAGAGCACAGCACAGCACCACACTGTAATGATTGCAACGGTGTAGAGATTGCTGAGAGCAATGAGGCAAAGGAAACCCACCGTCCTTCCTTTTGTTGCGCAATGGGCGGCTGGCACGGCAAGGAGCATTGAAGGCATGAGAGCGAACCCGAGTGCAGGGATGGAGATCGCGATGACGACAATACCAAATCCGATTGTCCCCCACTCACCGAGGACGGCAAGCCAAATGCCCGACACGATGCCGCCCAACATGTTGAGGATTGCCAAGGGCACTACCAATGTTTTGATAAGTCCGAGGAATGCCTTCATCTTATTTTCCCCTTTCCTAACGTCTGGGGCTGGGCCGCGGCGCCGCTCGCAGCTCAGTGTAGCCCCAAAGAGCACGCGCGAGCGGCGTCAGGTGCAGCTACGCGTTAGCTCATATCGCCCAACCCTTCACGGGAAACGCGCCTCCTGGTGAGTTCCGTCAAGAAGTACCGGCCGAATGCCATGTTGAGGCGCCGCACCCATTCGACGCTGTTCGGCGAACTCATCAGTTCGATGAAACGATCATCTAAGTACTGACGCTGAAAGTGACATACCCCGTTTCGGTATCGCCGGAGGTGCTCTACGTTCGGTGAAGTCAGAAGTCCGTCGATCTCGTCATCACGGCAGCCAAGCTCATCCCATCCCTCGACGACAACGTAGAGTGACGCATACCAGTACGATAGGAATAGCCCGGTCTCATCGGCGAACCAGATCAGTGCATTCGGCTCGCGAATGGTGCCCTCAGCCAAGATCTTATCGAAATGAGTTCGGAACTTGTTCGCCCAAATGTAATAGCGATGAAGCGTAACGAGTTCGGTGTCAGTTGGCATCTCTGTCGAGCGAACTATCGAGTACATTGATCAGCATATCCTGGTCCTCGCACTTCCCAGGACTGCGGCGATTCTCTCGGGGGTAGTATCCTATTTTGATCAGGCAAGCCATGCTTACCGCGCTCACGCTGTTCTAGCCACTAGTCGCCTCCTCTGGCGGTACAGGTTCTTTATAGCCGCACTCGGGGCAATAAGACTGTGCGTGTATGTGTCCGCTCCCATCCTCCTCGTAGTCTGACTTTAGCGGGACTATTTTCCCGTCGGTCTCATAACACTTTGGGCAATCTCCGAATGCGCCTCCCATTGGATTCCCCTTTGCTAATCCAGCACTTTGTCTAAACTCCATACTCTGCTTGTCACTCCCGCCGCCATCGCCGGAGTCGCCCGTAGGCTCCCATGAATCGGCACGAAGTTGAAGGTAACCCAAAGATCGGGGCTCCCGTTGAACGGTTCATTATGGCAGGGCGCTAACGCACCATAGGTCATCATTTGCTGGGTTGTTCACCCGTATGCTCACTGGACCACCTCGAAATCAAACTGCGTCAGTCAGAGAGAGGCAGGGTTTTCTGAGCCACACCTTGGGCATGTAGAGACCTCTAGGGTATTGACGTTCCCACAGGGACAAGTCCAGCTCTTCTGCAATTCCCTCATCAAGCCGCTGAGCTGTTGCTTGATAGCAAGGTCCGTAAGGGATACAAGCCAGAGTGCACCCAGGATATTCCATCCGGGGACAAAGCCCGCAGCGAACCAAAGCCACCGGCTCCTCCCTTTCCTCTTCGCAATAGACCTAAGAAGAAATGCAAAGGCTACACCCATGAGCAGCAACGGGATGAAGGCGGCGAGGCCTAGCAAGGGTGCCCCGTTAGTGGCAGATGCAGTCTCGAGATCTCCGAGTGGCTTCAAGCGTACCGGCGTAGTGACCTCCAAGTCCACCAGATGATCTATGGCCACAGCCACATTCACATTCTGGCCCTCTGGGAGGCTCCCCTTCATCAATCCGACTAGCTCTCCAAAGACGTTAAATAGCGGGCCTCCACTACTTCCTGGAGAGATGGGCGCGGTGGTCTGAATCAATGTCACTCCATCGACCTTTCGAATCGCGCTCACCAACCCTTCAGACACGCTACGTTCAAGTCCAAGAGGATTCCCAAT
>JACQEV010000408.1 GCA_016200385.1 Candidatus Methylomirabilota bacterium | reverse complement strand
TGAACTGCCCCAGGAGGATCTGCGGCGGCTGGCCTCTCACATGAAAGGTATCTAGGGGGCTTTCCGTCTCAGGCTGGTGCAGCCTCGCCCTGCTTCCAGCGAGGCGACGGTGCTGCATCCTGGAGGAAGGAAGAGGAGATGCACTCTGGGAGGCTCGTGAGTTCGGTCGGCCTTCTGCGGCTCCTTTTGGTCTTCGCGGTAGGCGGGCCGCTCCTCACGCGGCCGCCGTCGGCCGAGGGCGTAGCAGAGGAGGGCGCACGGCTGCCGATCCTCACCCTCTCCGAGCCGGCTGATGCCCCCGACTTCACCTTGGACGGGCCTTCGGGGAGCCGCGTGCGCCTGCGGGACTTCCGGGGCAGAGTCGTGTTCCTCAACTTCTGGGCCACCTGGTGCATCCCCTGTCGGACGGAGATGCCCGCGATGGAGCGGCTCTACCAGGACCTCCACCACAAAGGGCTGGTGGTGCTCGCGGTGAACTTCCAGGACGACGCGGAGGCGGTGCGCTCCTTTCGCGAAGAATTCCGCCTGACCATTCCCATGGCCCTTGACCGCAAAGGGACAGCAGCCTCCGCCTACCGCGTGCGGGGCCTTCCGGCGAGCTTTGTCCTCGATCGGAAGGGGCGGATCGTCAGCCGGAGCTTGGGCGCGGGCGCGTGGGACAGTCAAGACGTCAAGGCCTACTTCCGCCACCTCCTGGCTGAGTAAACAGTGGGCGGCACCGAGCCCTCGACGGAACGAGCCGATACCCTACCAGGGAGGCAAACCGCTTGGTGGTGCCCCATGTGGGGCCTGCATGCGCGGGATTCTTCGACTTATCCGCGAAGTGGCTTACCCGAGGCTTGGCTTGCTTGCGCCGGAGGCTCTCACTTCTGCATCGCTATATATTTATATGATCGGGGGATTGGCGCGCTGAAACCCGATGTCCATGTCTTCCAAAGAGGTGACGAGATGGCGCGTTCCCAGACTTTGTTTTTGACCACAACCCTGGTCTTCGCGGTGGCCATTGGCGCAGGCTTCCACACACAAGGTGTTCCTCTTGTGCTTGCGGCTTCAGAACAACCCCCCCTCCTTTCGCCTCCAGCTCTTCTCTGGAGCGACGCTCACCTTCGATGAGCTCAGCAGCTTCTTGAGCACGGATTGTGAGCTGACATGCAACCTCATCGACCGTTAACTCCCTTCGCGATCCTGATCGCGCTCACCATCGCTGCCACCTCCTTCTCTCCGGGCGTGGCCGAGGTGAAGCTCACCAACAAGCTCGCCACCGCCGCGAGCCCGTATCTCCGGGAAGCCGCGACCCAGCCGGTTGCCTGGTACCCCTGGGGGAAGGAGCCGTTCCGGCTCGCCAAGGCACTGGACCGGCCGATCCTCTTGGACATCGGCGCCATTTGGTGTCATTGGTGCCATGTGATGGATGAGGAGACCTACAGTAACCCGGAGGTGGCGAGGCTCATCAACGACAACTTCATCGCCATCAAAGTAGACCGGGACGAGCGGCCCGACATCGATTCCCGGTACCAACAGGCGGTGCACGCGCTGACGGGGGCCGGAGGATGGCCGTTGACGGTCTTCCTGAATGCGGGCGGTCAGGCGTTCTACGGCGGGGGCACCTTCTTCCCCGATGACCGGTACGGCCGCATCGGCTTCAAGACCCTGCTACCCAGGATTGCGCTCGCCTACCGGCAGCGGAGGGAGGTCGTTCAGAGCACGGCCGAGAAGGTCCAGCACGCGCTGGCCGAGGCTCAAGACAAGGCCCTTCAGAGCGGCGACGTCTCTCCCCGCATTGTGGAGGCCGCTGCCCAGGCGCTTGTCGAGGGATTCGATGAGAGCAATGGCGGCTTCGGTCGAGGGGCCAAGTTTCCGATGGGGAGCCCGCTCGAGCTGGCCTTGCGGCTCTACGCGGAGAAGGGCGACGAGCGGATGCTTCGGCTCGCGACCAAGACCTTGGATGCGATCGCCAACGGAGGCATCCACGATCACCTGGGCGGGGGCTTTCACCGGTATGCCACTGACCCGGCCTGGGAGATCCCCCATTTTGAAATACTCGACTATGTGAATTCCCAGCTGCTCGTGGCCTACCTCCATGCCTACCAGGCGACGCAGAAGCCCACCTACCGACAGGTGGTGGAAGGGGTCGTCGCGTACACGAACTTGGTCCTATCCGATCAAACGCGGGGCGGCTTCTACGCCCACCAGGATGCTGACATGGGCCCAGGAGACGATGGGGGATATTACACTTGGACCGTCAAGGAGGTGAAAGCGGCGCTTTCGAAGGAGGAGGCCGAGGTCCTGATCCGCTACTACGGCCTTACGGACCAAGGCAACATGGCGACGACGCCTGGACGAAACGTCTTGCGGGTCGTGACCACCCCCGAGGCGATCGGGCGTGGGCTCTCTCAACCGCCGGCGAAGGTCCAGGCGTTGCTCGCAAGCGGGAAACACCACCTGCGGGAGGTGCGAGACAAGCGGAAGATGCCGCTGGTCGACCGGACACGGTTCGCCGACCGGAATGGCATGATGATCAGCGCCTACCTCGAAGCCTACGAGGTCCTGGGGCGCGACGATCTGAAGGCCTTCGCCCTGAAGAGTCTGGAGTTTCTCCTCTCTCATCTTCGAGCTGGGGATGGAACCCTCTACCATGCCTTCTCACAGGAGGCCGCCCACGTGCCCGGGTTCCTCGGCGATCACGTGTGGGTCGCGAAGGCCCTGCTCCAGGCCTTCCAGGTCACGGGTGAGACGCGCTACCTGACGGCGGCCCGCGAGCTGATGGACCGCGCCCTTCGCACGTTCTGGGACTCGGCCGGGGGCGGCTTCTTTGATCTGAAGTCTGAACGGACTGACTTGGGCCCGCTGAAGCGTCCTTCAAAGTCTTTCGAGGACACAGGTCCCTCTTCGCCCAATGCAGTGGCGGCCCAGGTGCTGGATCAGCTCGCCTATCTGACGAACGTTCAGGTCTACCACGAGCGGGCCGGGCAGCTCCTTCAGGCCTTCGCGGGGACCGCTCCCTCGTACGGGCGGTTCGCGGCTGGCTATGCGTTGGCGGTGGATCTCCATCTCCACCCGCCGGCCCACGCAGTCATCATCGGCTCCCGGTCCGATCGCAGGACGCTAGCCCTGTGGCGGGCCGCTTTGGCGGCCTTTCGGCCCGGGAAGATCGTTGCAGTCTACGATCCGGCGAGTGTGAAGCCAACGGATCTCCCCCCCGCCGTCGCGGGAGCAATGCGAGCGGTCCAGGTCGGAGGCGTGCCCCAGGCCTACATCTGCGTGGGGGACGTGTGCTCGCTGCCCACGGCCGAGCCGAAGGAGGTGGGAACGCTCGTCAGCACGTTCGAGACGGCCCGGTCCTCCGCGAGGAGCCCCTAAGGGCTGAACGGCGCGGGCAGGCCTCGTCTGTCCCGCTCGCCCTCGATCTGACGGGAGATGTCCGGGGCGCACCTGTTTGCAGCACCAGCGCGACCCGCCCTACGCGGCACGAGGACCAGGCATCGCGATTGTTCAGAAGGGATCTGGGGGATGCCTAACTGGATTGACAAGTTCGATGCGTTCGATGAGCAGCGCATCGTGCGCTTCGTCAAGACCTATCGAGGGATTGATCACCATGTGCGGACCCTCACCAGCTATTGAATCATGGAAGGAAGGGCCCCATCATTTCCCAGCCGATGTCTGTCTGGGGATGGTGCGTTCCGTCCCCGGGACGTTGGCATTCGGAATACAATGGCTTCGGAGGTATCACTCATGAGAGGGCTTTTGCGGAGGCCACTGGCGGCTTGGTGGCTCCGAGCCACGCTCGCATGGTTACCCGTTCTCTTTCTTGGAGCACTGGTGCTCCCGGCGGCCTGGGCTGATCCGGTCCCGGACTTCACGCTCCGTCTTTTGAATGGGAAGACGGCCTCCGTTCGAGCGTACCGGGGCAAGCCGGTCCTGCTCAGTTTTTTCCACTCCCAGTGACCCCACTGTCAACGGGAGGCTCCCGTTCTCGTGAAGCTCTACCAGCGGTACAAGGGCGAAGGGCTGGTGATGCTCGGGATAAACGTTGCGTCGGACACGGAGGCTGCCGCGAGGAAGTTTGTTGAGCAGTACAAGGTTCCTTATCCTGTCGGCCGCGACGCCGCTGGGGAGATCGCCCAGCGCTATGCGCTCCAGCGGGTCCCGACAACGCTCCTGATCAACCGGGACGGGACTCTCTTTGGACGGGCTGACGAGGAGATGACAGAAGACGAGTTCACCAAGTACATCGACGCACTCCTCCAACAGACCATGCAGAAATAGGACAAGGTCCCATGGTCACAGGGCATGAGGTCACCGTACTGGCCGCGCTCGTCGCCGGGCTACTGTCGTTTCTCTCCCCCTGCACGCTCCCGCTGTTCCCCTCCTTTTTGTCGTTCGTGGCCGGGGTCTCCTTTGACGACCTGCAGACCCCGCTGGCCAACACCCGGACCCGGCGCGCGATCATCGTCAACGCGCTCCTGTTTACCGTCGGGTTTACCCTGGTCTTTGTGTCGCTCGGGGCCTCTTTCAGCGTGCTGGGCAGTCTGCTCTTTACCTACCAGGTAGTCATCCGACGAGGTGGCGGGGCGCTCGTGGTGCTGTTTGGGCTCTACGTGACCGGCTGGTTGAGGCTCCCCGTCTTGATGCGGGAGCGGCGGATCGAGTTGAAGGACAGGCCGGCCGGCTACCTTGGGGCGGTCCTGATCGGAATCACCTTTGCCGCCGGATGGATTCCCTGTGTGGGTCCTATCCTCGGCTCGATCCTACTCCTGGCCAGTACCACGAAGATGGCCGCCACCGGGGTCTCGCTGCTCTTAGCCTATTCCCTTGGCATGGCGATTCCCTTCATCGCCAGCGCCCTGGCGTTCAGTCGGTTCCTGACCCTCTTCGACCGCTATAAGCGGTTCCTGCCCGCCGTCAGCGTCATCAGCGGCCTGTTCCTGATCCTGATCGGGGGGCTGCTGATGAGCAACTACTTCAGCGTCCTCTCTGGATACGCGTTGAAGTTCACCCCGCAGTGGCTGTTTGACCGCTTGTAGGGCCTGGGGACCCGCAGGGGAGGCAGGGCGACCGGGTCTACCCCTGTGAGGCGCGCCCGCAATGAATCCAGGTGGGAGCCGTTTGGGCGGAGGAATTGTTAGGAATTGTGAGGTAAATCACTTTCCTTTGCCCGGTGTAGTGGTAGGATCACGTCGTGTGTCTCACCCGACAATTTCGTGAAGCAAGGGGGGGAGGCTGGCGTGACCACGAGATTCTTGCGCTTGCTGGGAAGCACCAGGCTGGCTATGCTCGCGGTCTTGCTACCCGGCTTGGCATGGGCGGAGCCGCCGACCGGGCCTTCGTTGGCCGGGCTGAGCGACCCCGCGGAATTGCGGGTCACTCTGGCGGCAGCGGCGGAAACGATCGCGACCCGCGCATGGGCCCGTGCGGAGAGCTCGCAGGAAGGCGAAACACCGAGGGGGGCGGGCATCCGGCCTGAAGAGGGGTTTCGCTCAGGGACGTGGCATCTGAGCCTTGTGGCCGGCTACAGCATCTCCCATAAGATCTTCCAGGGCCGAGCTGCCAACGTGCACTTTGCTCCCGTCCTGCCTCAGATCGGGTATACCGTGACCGATGTCCATGGCCCGTTCCCGATCCAGGGCAGCCTCGAGCTGGTCCTGGAGCCGACCTTTCTGGTTACGACCTCGCCCAGCACGACGTTCGGTGAGGGGGCGAGTCTGCTGTTCCGGTACAATTTCGTGACAGGGACCCGGTGGGTCCCGTTCTTTGACTTCGGCCCCGGCTTCCTGCACTGGAACCTTCGGCTGCCCCGCATCCTGGCGACCCAGTTCAACTTCACGCTCCAGGGCGGCCCCGGGCTCCACTACTTCGCCACTGATCATCTGGCCATCACCGGACAGGTGCGCCTGCACCACATCTCCAACGGCGGCATCGACAGCCCCAACATCGGGGTTAATTCCACTGTGTACCTACTGGGCGTCTCGTATTTCTTCTAGGGTGGAGTCGCACGTTAGCCACCAGATCTTACGAGTTGAATGAGCCGGTGCATGAGGCGCTAGGCAAGGTGAATGGACGCTCAATGAAAACCTTGCTACTGAATCCTCCTTCTTTTCCCAAGTTTGATGGCGGAGCGAGCTCGCGCTGGCCGGCGACACGCGAAATAACGTCCTACTGGTATCCAGTCTGGCTGGCCTATCCTGCCGGGTTGATCAAAACAAGCCGGCTGCTTGATGCGCCTCCTCATGGTGTGAGCCCGGAGGAGACCATCAACATCGCCAAAGACTATGATTTCGTTGTCCTCTACACGAGCACTCCAGGATTTAAAAACGATGTCCGGCTGGCCGAGATGATCAGGGATGCGAGCCCTGAGACGAAGATCGCCTTCGTCGGACCACACGTCACCGTTCAGCCGGAACGAACCCTGAGAACGTCATCGACGATTGACTTCGTGACGAGAAAGGAAATCGACTATTCCGTGGCTGAATTTGCCTCAGGGAAAAAGCTCGAGGAGATCGCTGGCATTAGCTTCAGGAAGAATGGTGAGATTGTACATAACCCAGATCGTCCGGCCATTCAGGATCTGGATGGGCTTCCTTTCGTCACTAAGATCTACAAGCGCGACCTTGACATAACAAAGTACAATGTCCCCTTTTTGCTCCATCCCTATATCGCTTTCTACACATCTCGGGGCTGTCCCGCGCTCTGTACGTTCTGTCTCTGGCCGCAAACGACCAGCGGACACCAGTGGCGGACGCGCAGCAGCGACAATGTTGCTGCTGAAGTCGCGCAGGCACGTGAGCTATTTCCCGAGATGAAAGAAATCTTCTTTGATGATGACACCTTCGCCTGGGGAAAGAAACGCACCATTGATCTCTGCGAGAAATTGAAACCACTGAAGGCGACCTGGTCGTGCACGTCGAGAGTTCATACCGACTACGAGACGCTCAAGGCGATGAAAGAGGCGGGATGCCGACTCTTAATCGCGGGTTTTGAATCGAGCGATCCGACGATCCTGAAGAACATCAAGAAAGGGGCCACGGTTGAACAGGCCCTCGCGTTCATGAAGAATTGCAAGCGATCTGGTATCGTCGTCCACGGTGATTTTATCATCGGACTTCCCGGTGAAACTCAAGAGACCATCCGGCGAACAATCGATTTTGCTGAGCAGCTCGATTGTGAAACGATCCAGGTCTCGATCGCGCATTCCTACCCGGGAACCGAGTTCGATGAGTATCTGAAGATGCACGGGTACTTCACGGATGACGCGATGATAGATGAACAAGGCCATCAACTGCCTGCCTTTGAATACCCAGGCTTGAGTAGAAAGGAGATCGTGGAGGCTGCCGAGTATTTTTACGGGCGCTACTATTTTCGACCGAGGATCATCTTCAGGATCGTTCGCCGGGCCATGTTCAACGGCGCCGAGCGCCGCCGCCTGTACAGGGAAGCCAGGGAGTATCTGCAGCTTCGAGCTAGGAGAAAGAAGTTTGTCAGGAGCCAGGCATGCGCCTGAGCAGCGGATAGGATAGGAGAACGCAACGGTATTTTTCTCGTAGGCGGGCGTGGCCCACTTAAGCGTTTAACCTAGCTGGCGGAGCGGAACGGCCGGAGGGGCAGAGGTCGATGAGAAAGCAACTCCTTGCAGTCATCGGTGTGGTGTTGCTAACGGTTGGTCTGGCTGCGGGCTATCAATGGTACACCGAAGGGAAATGGTTCGTTGCTGAGCCGGAGAAAGATTTTCAGCTCTCCAAGCTGATCGCCGAGATCCGAATGGCCACGCAGCGCTATCTGGACGTGGAGCAGGCCGAGGCTGACGGGTACGTCCAGATATCGGGGAACGTACCGTTGGAGGGTTACCACTTCTACAAGGCCGGGATCGTTCAGTTCGATTATGGCCGCCCTTCGGCTCTCCTTTACATCCGAGCAAACGAGCAATGGCAACTGATTGGTGTCGAGTACGCGGTTCGCAAGGATCGGCCCGCCGAGAGCCCGTTTCCGGGCGTCGCCTGGGAACGGCACTTAGCGAAATGCCGCTACGCGGACTGGCAAGAGTTTCTGGCCCGCTCTCCCGAAGCATGCCCCATGGCACATCCTGACACCAAAAGCGCCTTCGTCACGTGGTATCCCGACCTGTGGGTGATTCATCTCTGGCTCTGGTACCCCAATCCCTATGGGCTGTTCGCCAGCCTGAACCCCCTCCTGGCACCTTTCGATAACCGGACGATCCC
>JACQEV010000403.1 GCA_016200385.1 Candidatus Methylomirabilota bacterium | reverse complement strand
GTTGTAGAACCGTGGGGGCTGGTGCCGGCATCACGAAAGTTGCCTACGACAAGTTCACGATCTGGGCTGTTGACAACGATGACTGGTGAAAGAGCATACTGTGCGAGAAAGTAGTCGTTAAAAGTTGCATCTTCAGCTTCTGCATCAGTGATGTAGCCGACAACCCCGTATGGGGGCAGGATTTTCTTGAGCCCATCAAAGCGTTTTTCGTATCGAGTGATCGTGTCACTGCCCATGGAGCTAGCGTCGAGTGAGACTGTTTCTTTAAGCAATCGCACATCCGAGATTAGGACAAACAACATCAGCAAGATTATTCCGATGGTCACTCGGGTAGAATAGTCAAAATTCACTTCCATCACCCATGCCCCTCGGCAAGGACTCGCCCTAACATCTCGCGCACACGGGCCGTGAGAACTGCGTAGTCAAACTCCGCCTCGGCGATGACACGGCTGCGCTGTCCCAATGCAAGTAGTTCAGGCTCTTTCAGGATCCGCTCGATCCGCTCCGCCAGGCGGGAAGGGTAGGTGGGATCAAAGCCGCCGACATACTCGACCAGCATCTCCTCTGGCAGAATCCGAGCGGCCTCTCCCACCCGGCTCGCCAGGACGAAGCGGCCGCAGGCCAGGTACACAGGGAGCTTGGCAGTTGTCCGAACCTGACCAACGATGTCGTTCGTCTGCGTTGAGAGGCAGACATCCATCGCATTGATGTATTGCGGGAGGGATGTGTGAGGTTTGTATCCGAGAAATCTCACACCGTCCACGATCCCCCTCTCGCTGGCGAGTTGTTGCAGACGTGGCAAGCCGGACCCGTTGCCGATTACAAGCCCAATCAACGGCGTCCCTTGCAGGCGCGACAGCGCTTCTATCAATTCGACGCCATAACACCACTGTCGGCGAGCATGCCATTGGAGGTTGCCCAACACCCCGACAGTGAATCGGCGTTCCGCCCCAAGGCTCACCCGGAGAGCGCGGGCGTCAAGTGGCCGGTAATGATCTACGTCAACACCATCAGGGACGATCGTAACCCCCTTGGCCCCTGCCCGGAGGGCCAGCTCGCGAAGCAGCGTCCCGCGAACCACAACATGGTTCGCTCCCCGAAGAACGGCCTGTTCGTATCGCTTGGCCCACTCATAGCCGAGGCGACCGAGCCGACCGGTGGCCTGGAGGATCGCGGCAAACGCGTCCCCCGTATCAACGACTAGGGAACATCCGGTCGCCGCGCGATAGGCGAGAGCCGCGGAGATTCCGGAGATTCCGAGGTCGAACACATACACGATGGCAGGTCGCTGGTGCCGGAGAACGCTGAAAAACGTTGCAATAGAGCGAGCCCTCTTCGACCTGCGATAGGCGATCTCAATCTGGTACGAGGGCTGCAGCCTCGTCGCGAGGGCCTGTGCCCGGTGTCCCATCGGGCTGTCCATCCCGCCGTTGACCAGCATTGTCACGCGAGGTGGTGAGGTCATGATTCCTCTCGCAGGACCGCCGGATCGCTTCCAAGGACCGAGCGGTACAAGGTCTCGTATTGTTCCGCGATCCGTCCAATATCGTAGGCCTTGGCTCGCGCCACCGCGCTGGCCGCCAGCGCGAGGCGCACGCGCTCGTCTGTCAGGAGGTCGAGCAACGCGTCACCGAGCTCCTCATCCTTGACGAGCAGGCCGTAGCGCCCTCCGTCCAACACCTCTTCGGCCCCGCCATTCGCCGTAGTCACCACCGGGGTCCCGCAGGCCATCGCCTCGATGTACGGCACCCCAAATCCCTCGTATCGACTCGGCAGGCAAAACACCCAGGCCTGCCGGTACAAATCGCCGAGCGCCGACGCGGGCAAGCGCCCGAACCACCGCACACCTTCCCTCGAGACAGGCGCTGTGGTCACCATCCATAATTCCGCCGCCGGGGTTGCCGGACGTACGATGTCAGTAAAAGCCTTGAGCAACAGTTCCGCCCGCTTTCGTGTCCCCAGATCTCCAACGAACAGAATCGACGGGCTAGCACTCTTCTCGCCGGACGGGAAAAACACGGTTGGGTCATACCCGCAGGGGATGACCACGGCGGGGCGGGCGAGCGCTCGACGGGTCGATGTGGAAATGGCGACGAGCGCCGTGGCCCGGCGCTCCGATAGGTATTCCGGCAGGGTCATGCTCATATGATACAAGTGGTGACGCAGCGTCGTACTATGCCGAGCCTCTGCCCTGGAGTGGCCGTAGAAGGTCCGCACCACCGGCGCGGGGCTGCGCAGGAAGTGGTCGTCACCGTGAGTATGCACGATGTCACAATCATCAATTCGACGACGCGCCACGAACCAGGGAAACAGGTAAAGCGCCGCCGCCGGATGCCGGGCAATTGAACTCGGCAAGGTGATCTGGCGGTAGTCGTAGCCGGTCTCGTTTGGCGGCCCGTTGAGGGCATACACGGTGACCCTGTGCCCCCGCCGAACCAGGGCGGTCGCCAGCAGATGCACCTGCCCGGAGACCCCACCGGCATAATCAGGGCGGGGCAGGGCCCGAGCCACCATGGCGATGCGCAGGTGGCCTACCGCTTCCGCTTCCGAAACCCGGCCCACCCGACGATTCCCAGACCCAGCGCGGCCGTCGTTACACTCACCGACATACCGATCGACAGGGCGCGAGGGGCAAAGGTCATTTCTACCTCATGGCTACCTGCCGGAACCGGGACGGCGCGCACTAACCCATTTGCCCGGAAGATAGGCACCGGTCGGCCGTCTACGCTGGCCACCCAACCTGGGTAGAAGGTCTAATTGGCGACCAGGAATCCGGCCTCTGGAGACGATACCTTGAATAAGAGACGTTCAGGGGAAAGCGTTCGCACCTCCACCTGCCCTTCCGCCGTCTGCCCAGGGTCGCTGCGAGGCGCCTCCGGTCCTTCGATGAGCACCTGCCTGCCCGGAACCAAGTCCGTGGCTCGGATCGCGGCGATCGCGGCTGCCACATCATCAGTGACAGGTCGGGCCTCGGTCGCGATATAGAAGCGGGGAAGAGCCCGAGAGTTCTCGTAGATCGTAGCCTGGCCAAGTCGGCCGACAGACCGGAAGTCCGGCGCCATGAGTGGAACTTCGCTCACGATGAAGCGCAGCCCCAAAAGGCTGGCCACAAACGACGAGCCACGCCGAAGGTCCGCCTCCGCGAGGCTGATGACGGCTCGATAGGAAGCCAGCTCAAACGGATCATAGCCAGCGGCGGTGAACAAACGATAGTGCATGAAGGCGTTCTCGCTTGGACGAACAGGATCAGGGCGTCCCTCGGGCAATATGGGCGGCAACACGAAGGCGCGACCTTGGGCTCCCGCCTTCCGCAGGACCTCGACGAGCGCGATATTCTGGCTGAGGTGAGTCTCCATCCGCTCTGAGGCGGTGTATGGGATGGCGTGCGACCCAATATCCAGTGCGGTCACCCCCACGATGCCCACAGCCAGCATTCGTCGAAGACCCTCACCCGCCTTAGCGCAGAGGAAGACACAGGCCGAAGCAGCCGTGAGCCCAGCCGCGACCAATCCCCCTCGGAGTGCCATCGCATACGCCCTGTGAATCATCGCCTCGCGCTGCCGTGCGTCCAACCAGCGGCCTCCCGGGCGTTGAGCGAAGACCGGGCCCGCAAGTTGCTGTGCCAGGCCGAGCCATCGAGCACGCAGGAGGTGCCCACCAAGGGTCCCGAGGAGCAGCAACGCGGCAGCGACGCCAAGAGCCATGGCCCAATGGCGCGCTCGTCCACGGTCTGTCTGCAAGAGGGTCTGGGCCCCAAAACCAGCGAGCAGGGCCCCGGCGAAGACCACCACGGAGAGGAAACGGGCAGGGATGCGAAAGGCACGCAGGGGCGGGACAGCGGCGTAGAGCAGGCGGTACAGAGGCGTGAAACCCCCAAGCGACAGAAGGAGGCAGACCCCGAGCAGTGCCCAGAGAAACCGGATCCTCGGTGCCGTGTGCCAACGGGTCAGGGAGAATGCAGCGAGCGACAGAGGCAAGATGCCGATATAGCCCCGGAACTCGTTCGAATGCACCTCTTGGAGGACGTAGGAGAGCCAGTCCGACGCGGCCGGCTGGAGATTCGCCGGATTGCCGAACAGGTCCGGAGACACCCACGTCAGGAGACGGAGAGGATTGTACGAGCCCTCGATCACGCCTCGCGGCCATGCCAATGTCCAGGTGAAACTGCGCGTTGAGAGTTGGGCGGCTTGATAGGTCGGGATCAGTTGAACCGCCGCCAGGGCTGCGCCGCCACCTATTACGGCGCCCCAGAGTCCCAGCGGGGCGAGAAGTCTCCCAAGAGATGCTCCACGCGGAGATCCCTCCCAGGTGGCCCACGCCGCGGCGGCAAGCAGGACGAAGGCCGTGAAAAACGTGTATTCAGGGTGGCCGGACAGAATTTCCAGACCAAATGTCCCGGCAGCCACCGCAGCCCAGATGCTACGCCGGTCGTAGTCGGTCAACGCCTGGTCAAACAGCAAGAGCAACGTCGGAGGCCACGCCGCGGCGCTCAAGATGTTCAGGACACCTCCCCACGCATATCCCACGAAACGGTCGCTCAACATGTACGCGAGGCTGGCGACAAGCGCCGAGCTTCGGGCAAGTTTCCAATGCCGGGCCAGAAGGTACATAAAGACGCCGGCCATGGACAGGTGGACCCCGAGGAACAGGTTGTATGCCAGGTCCCGCGGCAGCGGCACCAACGCCAGATTAAGGGGGTAGAACACTCCCCACTGGATGTTGGCAAGAAACGGCTGCCCGAAATAGGTGTATGGGTTCCATAGCGGAAGCCGTCCCTCCGCCAAGGAGTCCAGGAGATACTGCCGGATGAAATAGAACTGCCGTGTCCCGTCCAAGGGGTAGCGTCCCACTATTCCCCCCGAAACAATGGCGGGAGCAACGAAGGCCAAGCCGACGGCAAAGAGGAACAGGGCAAC
>JACQEV010000402.1 GCA_016200385.1 Candidatus Methylomirabilota bacterium | reverse complement strand
CGGACAATGTGGGACTGGCCGATGGTAGGTGGGTGAGAGGAGGGAGCGAAGAGCCTTGGCTGGCCGAAGGAGTGAGGGCTTAACCCATGGCGAAAAGGGGGAAAGGGGTGTACAGAAATCAAGGGTAAAGCGGCGCCAATGCCGAAACGCACCGCCTGCCGTTCCAGGGGGCCTATGCTCGACGGCGCACCTTCTGCTGCTGGGCGCGCTGAGTCTTGGCGATCCAGCGCTCGATGGACTCTTTCTTGAAGCGCCACGCGTTGCCCAGCTTCCAGGCCGGCAGCGTCCCATCCCGCGCCATTCGGTAGACCGTCGATTTGTTGATCCGGAGGTAACGTGCCACCTCCTCCAGGGTCATGACCGTCGGCCGCCGCTCTGGCCGCTGCGTGCTCCGCTCCTCTTCCATCGGTTCCCTCCGACAGCCGCGTTGCTTGCGGTACTGTTGGCCGTTTCTTCAAAAAGGCGTTCGTTACTGAACTCCACCTCCTATTTTGCTTCGGTGGCTTACTGTAGGCAATACTGGCTAATCTTGTCAAGTCTTTTTCTGTGGAGCACTCAAGGGTCGGCCTTGCTTGACTCGGAGGGCAGAAAAGGAGATCGCCTGAGTATGCGACGAACAGGACAGGAGGAATTGACAGCGATTAGGAGGAGGCGCTATTTGACGACGACATTGGTGGTGGTGCGAAGTACCCCCGACACGCCCTGGATCTTCGAGACAATGGTTGCGCCCAGGGCATTAATATCGGGGGCCTCGACGAACGCGATCACATCGTGGGGACCAGTGACAGCATGAGACAGCTTGACCCCGGAGATTTTCGAAACCTGCTTGGCCACATCCTTCGCACGACCAGCAGCACACTCAAGAAAGATGAATGCAGAGACAACCACTATGGCCTCCTTAGAATGGGACGACGGGCATGACGCCCTCGCCGAAGCAGACAGTGCAGGTACACACGCCCAGGCCGCCACAGTTGTTGCAGCACCGCGCGGAGCGTGGTTCCACATCGGTCCTCATCAGCCCGCCCCCGCCGCACATCGGGCAGCCGATCTTCTTAAAACCCTTGCACAGCGGACATTCTACCATCCCACCTTGCATCGACCTCCTCACCTCCCACAGCCGCCCCCTGAACACGGTAGCCCGATTCTCTACCACCTCCGGCAGGAAAGTGCAAGAAAAAAATGCGCCCGCAGGTGGGCAACGTCCCTCAGCTCAGCGAGCTCAGAATGCGCCATTCACACTGGGCGAGGCGCCCGGCTTGACGGAGTTGGGGGCCCGTGATAGAAGGGTGCCGGAATGGAGGCAGGCTAACGGAGATGTACCGGCGAACACGGAGGCAGGGGGGCCGTGGACGCCACTTGAGATGCCTGTCAACTTCAGGCAGTCACAGCTACTGCTCACGTGTCTTCCGCATCATCGCCATCAGTTGGCGCGAAAGGGGATGCGAACGATGAATGTTCCTGAACAGATGCACGCAATGGTGCTCGGAGCGCCGGGGAAACCGCCACAGTTCGTGACAGTGGCTGTCCCCAAGCCAAAGGCCGGGCAGGTGTTGGTCCGGGTCCATGCCTGCGGGGTGTGTCGGACGGACTTGCACATCGTGGACGGCGAGCTGTCCGATCCGAAGTTCCCCTTGATCCTTGGGCATGAAATCGTTGGGACCGCCGTGCAGGTCGGGGACAGGGTCGAGCAGTTCCGCCTTGGTGACCGCGTTGGGGTGCCGTGGCTGGGCTGGACGTGCGGTCAGTGCCGCTACTGTCTGCAGGGTCAGGAGAACATATGCAACCGCGCCCTCTTCACCGGCTACACGATCGATGGTGGCTATGCCGAATACACCGTCGCCGATCAGAGGTACTGTTTCCCTCTGCCATCGTCGTACGGCGATGCCGACGCCGCGCCGTTATTGTGCGCGGGGCTGATCGGCTACCGGTCTTATCGCCTCGCCGGAGAGAAAATCGAACGCCTGGGACTCTATGGGTTTGGCGCAGCCGCCCATATCATTGCCCAGGTGGCCGCGCACCAAGGCAAGCGGGTGTATGCGTTCACGAGGCCTGGCGACAGCGACTCTCAGGCGTTTGCCCGTCGACTCGGCGCCGTCTGGGCGGGTGATTCCACGGTGCTGCCGCCGGAAGAACTGGATGCGGCCATCATCTTTGCGCCGGCCGGATCGCTCGTGCCGGTTGCACTGCGGGCAACGGCCAAGGGGGGTGTCGTCGTTGCCGGAGGCATCCACATGAGTGATATTCCCTCCTTCCCCTATCACATTCTGTGGGGAGAACGGGTCGTGCGCTCGGTGGCCAATCTTACGCGGCGGGACGGTGAGGAATTGCTGGCAATCGCACCACAGGTGCCGATCCGAACCGAAGTGCAGACCTTCCCGCTTGCACAAGCGAACGACGCTCTGGAGCGTCTGCGCCGGGGCCGAATTCAGGGCGCCGCAGTTCTGGTGATGAGGTAAGCCCCTTTTGAACAACGCGTGACAGAGCCTTTCGGATGACTGTTACGTTGGAGGGACGGCAGGAAGGGCTCACTCGGCAGGAGGGTCGTCATTCACATCCGATCGTGCATCTGCAGTCATTCTCCATATTGCGGATGCGCTTCAAGTAATTCGGACTCATTTCCGCTTGGATTCGTTCCTGCCATTCTTCTCTCGTCAGGTCCACAAACTCTGGAGATCCTGTGAGCCCCGCCAGAAACCGCGCCCTGCCTTCGGCAACATAGTAGACGCTCATAAAGGGTCCGCCTGTTGTTGTGCTCGAGACAGAGACATAGTAATTGTTGGCGCGGTAGAGATCGGTGTGAATCCGAGTCGTATCCGCGTCGCATACCCAGACAAACTCTTTCTTTTCGGCTTGCTGGTAGTCTGGAAGTATTCCGGCAATGGTAAAAGCCGGGCCTGCGAGAATTAGCAGAAGCCATAGCGAGGGCAAGGTCTTCACGAAGCCTTTCCTCCTGCCTGCTGATGGGCCAATCAAGCCGATGTCCATGGTGTCCCTTGTATCACAGGCCCTGCGATGCGTCAAGGCGTCGCCGTAACCCACCCTCCCGATACGACTTTTCATGGGTCGCACCGAGAAGGGCCAGGGTGAAGTCCGTGGGCGTGTAATCTACAGAACGCGTGAACATGCGGTCACCCGACCGGCACCGGTTCATCTAGGATTTGATGTATCTCATGCCAGATCGTATTCTTCCCGCTTCTCTTTGCCGAATACATCAGACGATCAGCAAGTCGGAGCATTTCATCGACCGTATCGGGTGGGCTGAGAAAGGTAATGGCGCCAATGCTAAATGTCACAGGCCATCCGTCTTGCTGGACGACATTCAGAAGCCGCTCTTGGAACTTCCGGCTCACTACCTGGGCCGGTTCTGGCCCCGTCTCCGGGAACAGGATGACGAACTCGTCACCCCCGATTCGGGCTACAACGTCAACTGCCCGACTGTTATGCTTCATCGTCTCAACGACTAAACGGAGAAGCCTGTCGCCGGTACTGTGTCCGAAGCGATCATTCACTGCCTTAAAATCGTCGATGTCCACGTACACGACAGTAAACGGGCGTTCGTATCTGCGGGCCCGATGTAGTTCCGCTGCGGCCAGCTCCCCAAACGCCCTTGAATTTGTCGCCCCGGTCAATGGGTCGGTCCTGGCGAGCTCTTTTTCGCGTTCCACCGCGCTTCTCAACTCTATGATTCGCTCCTGCAGTTCTCGGTTGATCCCCTCAACTTCGTTCCTGCGACGTCTTGCCGTCTGGGCGAGAAAGATCGTCAAGGGAATCAGCGAGGCCATCACAAGCCCGAGGACCAACGCCGCCTCGGAGGCCAATGATTGCGCGTTGGCCAGTAGCCTCGGCGTCGGCCAGACCACCACACGCCAGAGAACACCATGCAAGCTAATGCTTGTCTCCTGGCCCCATCCGATCTGATGCTGCCCGCCGTCATCGGAACGGCGGTAGATTTCCTCCTTCTCATCGTACACGGCGATCGAGTACCCAGGTGCGACATCGTCGCCCAGGAGCCTGTCGAGCAAGGTCTGAGCGCGAAAGACTCCGAGAATGAACCCGCCGAAGGTCTCGCCCTGGAAGATCGGAACGAACGCAAGAAAACCTTTACCCCCCTGTGCCAACTCGATCGAGCGCGTGAAGGTCACCGTCCGCAGTTGCCTTGCCTGCAGCATCGCCGTCCGGCGCTGCTCCTCGAACGCGAGGTTCAGGCCTTTGGCGGCCTCGTTCCCCGCCAGAGGGACGATCCAGCGCTCGCGGAAGGACGGATCCACCCATTCAACGGCCTGGAAACCGGGGTAGTCGATGACGAGGACCCACGCCTCGGAGGCCCATCTGTCCTTGACCGGCGTTCCCAGGGCCTCCCACCAGCTTGCCATGCGCTCCAGCGCCTGGACTCGGGTTCCCATTTGTTCCATGATCTTGTACTTCACACCCGCTGTCTCGGCGGCAATTACGTGCCTGATTTGAGCCTGCTCTTGGGCGCGCAGCGCCTGCCAGAGGACGAGCGCGGTCGTGACACAACCAATGGCGACCGGGATGGCCAGCCATCGCGGCAGCCCCCTGTCTTCGGCCCCGGCGTCGCCCCAGGCAAAAGCCAGGATACCGTGACCGAGCAGCACAAAGCCGCCCGCGGTCTGGACGGCCATGGGGGTCAGATACCCCCAGCCATAGGCGGCGGGCAGTCCGCTCAGGTACCCGAAGAGCGCCGTCCCTCCGATGGCAGCGATGATTGAACCCAACATGCCCAACACCACGGGACGCCATCTGAGCCTGGCCGAACTCATGAGGAGCATGGCGACCCCGATCAGGGCAAAGCAGAGGGCCGTGTTCGGGGCCAGGCGACCCGGATGCGAGGTTTCGACCCTGATATAGTCCTCCATGAGAAGCTCGTCGATGCCGATGTTGATGCTGAAGACGTCCTGAATCAGTGTCAGGGAGCCAAGCAGCAGGGGCCAGGCGGCACCGGTCAGCGCCACCCGAGGTCGACCGAGCGCGATCGCGACCAGGCCAACGCCGGACAGGAGGAATCCCAGGGCCGTGTTGTATTTCATCGGCACCAACGCTGGCAGCGCCTGCACCAGCGCCAAGGTGTGCGTATGCCACCCCACCAGCACGACGAAGCCCAGCGCGGCGGAGACTCCGCCCGCGCCCATCACGACGAGGTCTGACCAACGCGCAAATGTGTTCAGCTTCCGCATAGCCTGCCGCTCCAACCTGCGCCTCCCTTCATCGGCTCAGCACGCGGGCAACCGAGCGGATCAACGCCCGCGTCAGGCCGGTCATGTCCAGCCTGGCTCTTACACTACACTCAGGTAAAGCGACGGTGATGGACGAAACCGGAGACATGCGGCCACCTCCTCGAGGATCATCACAGATGGCAACACGCGTGATCCCTCCTTTTTCATCGTTCAATTGTTTTTTATGATGTGCAAACGCTATGCCAGCCACCTTATTCACTTGAGGAGGTAAGATGCTATCGCCCCCCCCTGATGTGGCGATGCACATGCCAAGGCTAAACGTGGCGGCCACTGGCTCAATTTCGGCGGGCTCACGAGCGCCTACAGGCGCGGTCCCGCGAGTTCTGCTTGGGGGTTGACACATGGCCATGAAGAAAGGTAAGACGGCGTTCCAACGGAGGTTCGCTACGCAGGGAGAACTGGTGGTCGACTACTTCGCGCGACTTGGCCGACGCGGTGGGCAGG
>JACQEV010000401.1 GCA_016200385.1 Candidatus Methylomirabilota bacterium | reverse complement strand
TCCATAGTCGGTTTCAGGAACTTGAAACCGACGCGAATCATGTCAGCCGGCATACCCCCGAATGTATCCACCAGCTTGTCGATATCGAAGAACCGCTTATCTAGCCAGGTGGTGAACAGCCCGGCCTGCTTGAAGTCAATCGGGCCGGCCATGTTGACGAAGTTTTTCACCTGTTCCGGATGGAGGGCCGCATAACAGATGCCGAGCGGCGACCCCATGCAGTAGCCCAGTAGGGTCAACTGTCGGGCATGTGAAGTCCTCAGCACCTTTCGAACCATCACCGGCAGGATCTTGGTGACACATTCGTCGAAGGTGAGACCATTGTCCTCCTCCCCAAACACCCCCCAGTCCAGCAGGTAGAAGTCAAATCCCTGCTGAACCATGTACTCGATGAAGCTGCTGCCAGGGTACAGATCAAAGATATACGGACGGCTTATGCCCAGATTGGGGACCATCAAGATCGGGACCGCGTGGCGACGGTCGGAGCCATGACCGTAGCGGTACAGCGCTGACTTGTTCTTCTTATGAATCAGCTCATTGGGCGTCCTCGCGAGTTGCGGCTCCTTGGGATTATAAATGAGATCCATTCCCCTTGAAAACCGCTGGATATTCTTGATCGTCTCTTCCTGCAAGGTCTTCGTGAGTTCCCCGGGCTTCGGAAGATTCCACTCGGTCATGGTCTCTCCTCATGAAAAGCCAGGATTAGGGTAGACGGGAGGGGCTTGAGATAATCCTCCCAATCTGTGTAGGTTATCCTCTCTGCTGACACAGGGTTTCCCCGCAGGGGCGCCTCATCGATAGGGTCCACGGGGTTTGAGCTTAGCGGCCGAATCGCAGAATCCCGCCCTTCGTCTAGACGGGTCCGCTGAATGCTGCAGCAGGAGAATGTGCCAGGAAGCATTTCGAGAATAGTCTATCCGGCAAGGCACCGTCAAGGCAATTTTCCTTCGGTCTCGTACGCCATCGGATCTCGTCAGGGGAAAGGACCCCCTCAAGTCCGAAGCGACTCAGCCTCAAGAGCCCGCCGGGCCGGGGCAGCCGTCGGGCTGTGCCACCCAGCCTTTTCCAGAAGTTAACGCACTGCATAAAAAAGGCTTGACAAGAGTAACGCGATGCGTTATATTGTGAGCAGAAGAAGACCCGAGGGGTCCTCCGAATGGGTCGTGAGGACTTGAAACGCTCGGGCCAAGGCGCAGGAGGAAGAGACCATGACACAGACAACGCAGGTACAGGCGATCGGGGCACCCATTCAGCAGTTGTGGTCCGACAGCGTCGCGATAGCGCTCGAAGGGTTCGCGGCGTCCCAGGCCCAGGGGAAGCAGTGGCTGGAGAGCACCTTCGAGCTGGGGGCGGAAAGTGCCAAGGACAGCTTGAAGTACGCGGAGGAGCTGCGCGGCCGCCTGGCCGAGGCGACCAGCACCGCGAATGAGCTGTTGAAGGAGCAGGTCGCCCTGTTCAACGAGCTTCCGAAGGATCCGATCGCGGCGACTCAGAAGGTCATCTCCGCGTACGTCGAGGGGTCCCGGAAGGCGCTGGAGGTGGGCGCCGAGGCGCTGAAGGGCTACGTCACCCTGGTCAACGAGGTTTGGTCGCGCCTGGAGAAGAGCAGCCAGGAGACCCGGGCGCACTACGTCGCCTTCGTCAACAAGCTGCAGGGCATCGTGGAGTCCGCGGCGAGGAAGAGCTAACCCCTCCCTCACCGACGGCAGGGCCCGCGCGTCCCCGTGATGCGCGGGCCCTTTTTACTTCGTGACGTTGGTGGTAGCTCCAGGTAGGGCTTAGGTATGAGTAAAGTCGACAGACTGAATCATCGAGCCGACAAAGAAACATAGTCTATTACTGCGGAAAGCCAGCACCTCGATAGGAACTTAGTCTTTTTCTTCTTTGTCTTTTTCGCTGTTCAGCCGACGTTCGAGTTCGTCGAGCTTCCGTTTTAGTTGATCCACCTCCTCTGTTAGCGACGCCTCACGGTCTGATGCTGTCTTGGGCGGTACTGTTCTGGAGACCTCGCCCTTGTGTGCTTCGGCCCACTCCCTCAATCGCTTTTGGGCCTCCTGTTGGCTGGCGATGAACGTCTCGAACCCGCTGGACAAGTATTCTTGGAAGACACCCTGGATCGATTCACCGTATTTGATGAGCTGGTACATAAAGCTCAAGGGGAGCAGGTTCTTCTTTTGGCGCTCACCCTCCATAACGATCAGGGCCAGCGTGCTCTTCGTGAGGTCTTCATTCGTCTTGGCATCGACGACCCTGACCTCGTTCCCCTCCCTGATCAAGGCGGCGATCTCCTCGAGCGTAATGTATGCACTTCGGCTGCTGTCATAGAGCTTGCGGTTTTCGTAGCGCTTTATGAGGATCGGTTCTGCCGGCACAACTACCCTCCTTTTCGCTGATACTAACACATTGCGTCATCGTGTCAAGCGATTGTCCGGCTGAGTATTTCGTCAGAGGGCATCCAGGATTCTTGCCGTCCTCGCCATACGAGGCGTATCGGAGTCGGGCGCCTCGACCGGTTCGAACCCCCCCCTCAGTCAACCCAGGTGCCACTCCAGGCGCCACCGCAGAGTCGTTGCATGACCAGAAATGAGTAACCGGAAAACCCCTTGCCTTCTCTGGTGAGGGGAAAGTAAAATGATGTGGGCGGGCACGACACTGGCGTTGCTCGTGCCGCCCATCGGGTTGCTGGCCGCTTGGATGTACTACAAGCAAGGGTACGTGGACCTGAGAATAGCAGGTCTTATCGGCATCGGTTTCTTCTTGGGGGGATTTCTGGGTGCCAAGTATGCGACCGCCCTGTCCAACCAAGCGCTGGAAAAGATCTTTGGAATAGCCTTGCTTCTCATCTCGCTGAAGATGATCCTCACCAAATGATGCATTCGTGCCGAACAAGTTGCGGCGCAAGGGGTGTGCCGCCATGCCTGCCTTGGCCGCGATCTCACAACGTGATCAAGTCTCATGCCAGCGGATGATGCATCGCGCTTTCGTCATTACAGTCGCCGCATTGGCTCTATTTCATTGCTGGATGTCGCCTGTCTCTGCCGAGGAGCGTCTCCTGGTCCGCGAGGTCCCGGGGATGCAATGCCGGGCGACCGAATTGGCCTATGAGTTCCTCCTGAGCCATCCGGGATTTGCCGCTGCCCTGTTCGGTCGTCTTTACCCCCCGCTAAGAGATTACAGCGTCACCCAACCCACCGCCCGCCGCATCCGGGTCATCGACCGGCACTGGGGGCTCGAAGGGGACGTCGACAGCCTAACGGAACAGCCTGGGAAGCGAATCTACCGCACCGAGATTGCCATCCCACTCACGGCGACTCGACAGTTCTCCGCACTGATGGAGATCGTCTTGGAGTACCGGCAGACGAGGGCGTCGCCAGATCCCCTTGTGGTGAGCCGCCTGGCATTTTACCTTTTACCGCCCCCGTCGCTTCCCGGTGTGGTGGCGCAGGCAGAGGCCAAACTGTTGGTGCCTCTCATTCATCGGCAGGTACAGGCCGTCACCGAAGGAAGCCGGCGTGGCTGTGACAGGATGACAACCGATCCCGGGGGCCTGTACCGCGAGATGGTCGCCTGGCCGGAGATTTCTCGGGCAGACTTGGCTGCGTATCATCGTCTGTTCCTCGCTCAGCGGCGCTGATCGGCTGCCAAGGCACCTCCAAATGTCCATGGGTACGTCGTCCCCTCGGTCAGGGAGCCCGTCCCGGGATGTCGGACAGGGAGCGCACTGGGGGCCGGCAACGCCGCTAGGTGAAGTTGACTGGAACGGAACTAGGACAGGTGGAAGAGGGTGATCTCGGGAGGGGCGTTGAGCCGAACGGGGGTCCCGGTAGTCCCGAGGCCGCGATTGACGTACAGGTGGCAATGCCCGAGGCGATACAGGCCCTCAGGGTAGAGACTCAGCAGGTGGGCAAGGCTGAAATCGACACCGAGGAGGCTCACCTTGATCTGCCCGCCATGGTAATGTCCGGACAAGGTGAGGGCGATGTTGTGAGCGGCAGCCTGTGGGAAGACCTCAGGGCGATGAGACAGAAGGATCCTCGGAAGCTTCGGGTCGAGGCCCTCGAGCGCTTGCTCGAGATCGGGCAGCCCGAAGCGGAGATCGTCGATGCCAACCAGCGCCACTGGGCCCCGGTCGGTCTCCAAGACCCGATGGGCATTCTGCAGGACCGGGATTCCTCCGCCCTCGAAGATGGCGAAGACCTCTTCAGGCTTGGCGTACCAGTGCTCATGGTTTCCAAGGACGGCGAAACTGCCGTACCGGGCCTGCACCCGCGCCATCTCCTTGACGCAGGGGGACAGGTAGGCCACCGAGTTGGAGATGAAGTCTCCCGTCAATACGAACAGGTCGGGCTGCAGTTGCTGGACCGTCTCGGCACAGTGACGCATCTGGGCGGGAGTCATGAAGAGACCGGAGTGGATGTCGGAGACCTGGACCACCTTGAGAGGAGGGTCGAAGCGGCGGGAGGCGTCGAGGGACAGGCGTACCTCCTCGATCCGACACCCGTTGCTTTCGTACAACGCGCCGTAGCCCGATACCATGACGGGCGTGGCGGCCAGCGCCCTCAGGCCCGCCTGCATGAACCGCCTGCGCGAGGAGTCGAATGCTGGCGCAGAGGGCTGAGTCGTTCTGCTCACCCTGGAACGGATCAGTCGGGTGCACCGGCCGAGCAGGTCGGTCGAGAGCAGAAAGAGGAATGAGAAGACCGATCCGAAGCTCCAGATGGCGGTAGGATAAATCAGCCCGTATAGGATCAGCGGAGAAAGATGCTTTAGCGGGGCCGCCCGAAACAGAAGGTAGAGATAGACACAAAGAATCGAGACAAAGAATCCGGCGAGGGCGATGCGGAGCTGCCGCTTGCGCTGCTGGTTCAGGCGGGATCGCCGCAACGCCCGATCTCCTTTTAAGAAGAGATAGAGCTGAGAGCCGACCAGCAGCGCCAGTATGATCGAACGGACAAGAACAAATGGTATCGTCAGGAACATCGTCTGGTAATGGCCCACATTGAAGAGGGATGGACAGTCTGAGCGATTCATGGTAATACCCTTTCTGGGGCTGCGCAAGTCCCTTTTTGTTGGCCTACTTGGAGACGGACCACGTGCTGATCGAACCCGACGTGAGCAAGGCGCAGCAGATCCGGCCATCGGTCTCGGCGGTGATCCTGAACGAGCGGTACGGAGTGTTGTTGCAGCGACGATCCGACAATGGCCAGTGGGGGCTGCCAGGCGGCTCCGTGGAAATCGGTGAGTCGGTGACCGACGCCATCCGGAGGGAGGTGGAGGAGGAGACCGGCCTCCTCGTCGAGGTGGTGAAGCTCGTCGGCGTCTATTCGGACCCCAAGCTCCAGGTCGTCCGGTACCCCGATGGCCGTGTTGTCCATTTTATCAATACCTGCTTTGAGTGTCGCATCGTCAGCGGGCAGCTACGGACCTGTCCAGAGACGTTGGAGCTGGCCTACTTCGAGCCTGCGGCTTTGCCACAATTGCTGGTGCCGCTGCATCGGATCCGGATCACCGATGCCCTGCGGCGGCAAGCCCTGGCAGCCATCCGGTAGCCTGCAGCCTACTCTCCGGGTCTTGATGGGGATCCTGCGAGTGCCGTTCCAACGTGATGCGCCGAATGGTAGGGGCGACCCGGCGGGTCGCCCCTACGAGGCGGCAATGGGCGCGACCGTGCGGAACGGCGAAGTCGCCATCAAGAGTTGGAGCGGTACAAGCCGGCACCACGCAGCGACCGAAGACAGAATCAGGGAGGCGGAAACAGCATGTCCACCAGGGAGGAGCTCTTCGGAAAGGGCTTGGGGGCGTACGGAAAAGGGAACCTGGACGACGCGATCGCGGCCTTTGACGAGGCTGTACAGCTCGATCCGACCTACGCAGACGCCTACTTTGCTCTGGCCAATTGCTATAACAAGAAAGGAAATGTGGACGAGGCGATCGCGGCAATCAGGAAAGCCATTGAGCTGAATCCAGAGGAGGCGCTGTACCACACGGAGCTCTCCCGATTGTATGTCCAGCGGGGGATGGTGCCCGAGGCGGAGGCGGCAAGAGCCGAGGCGATGCGGCTGCAGCGTGTCCGATAGGCACTTGGTCGTGCGCAGCAGACGTGTGACCCTCTGCTTCGTCCTGGCTGCCCTGGTGCTGGGGTGCGGACACTCGCTCGTCCGGCCAGTCGTCTTTGAGTGGAACCCGGGCCTCGAGCTCAAAACAGCAGGGATCCGGGAAGGGACGATCTTCTATGCAGTGACAGGCGAGGGGGCGCCGGTCCTCCTGCTCCACGGCTTTGGCGGGGAGATGTGGGTGTGGGAAAAGCAGATGGCGGCGCTGTCAAAGAGGTATCGCCTGTACATCCCCGACCTCATCGGGTACGGCTATTCAGATCGGCCCAAGGTCGAATACACGCTGGCCCTTTTCATTGACTCGATCAAGCAGTTCATGGACCAACTCGGCCTCAGGCGGGCAAGCCTGATCGGCACCTCGATGGGCGGGGGCATTGCCTGGGCGTTTGCCGTGACCTATCCCGAGCGGGTCGATAAGCTCGTCCTGATCGATAGCATCCCACCCGACGTGGTCACCGAGGTAAGAAATCCCTCCTTCCGCTGGTTCCTCGCGATCCGCAACGTCCCGCTCTTGCCTTACCTGGCTGTCGCCCTGCATACGCGCGGCATGCTCCGGGCGACGCTGATGGAAATGGTCTTTGACGATCGGTTGATCACCGATGCGGTGGTGGAGCGGCAATACGGGATCGGCCGCATTGCGGGGACCGCGAGGGTCATGACCTCAACGGCCCGCCACGCCGAGGAGATCACGCGGTACGAAAGTGCCCTCGGGACCTTAAGAAAGCCGACATTGATCATTTGGGGGGATCAAGACGAGGTGTTTCCGATGCGAGTCGGCAAAAAGCTCCACAGCGTGATCAAGGACTCCGAGCTGCTCGCGATCACAGGAACCGGTCACATGTCGATGTGGGAGCGTCCAACTGAGGCCAATCAAACCATCTTGGAGTTCCTTGGCCGCTAGTGCCGTTCCAACGTTATCCGCCTAACGACACATTGACGTATCAGCATACTGATCGGCTGTCGCACGATGTTTTCATGTGTGGTACAAAGTCGGAACGGCACCAGGGAAGGCGACCTCCCCTCTGCGGGTCCGATCCCGTTCTTCAATCGGCCGACGCCGATCCTAGGACCGTTGCAGAGCAAGCCGCTGCTGGGCCCAGAGAATTCCAATGATGCTCTTCGCGTCCACGATCCTGTTTGCCGCGACCCAGCGGAGGGCACGCTCGAAGGGGATCGCATGGACCTGAAGGAACTCCGAGGTGTCATGCTGGCCGGCTCGACCGGGTATAAGCCCCAGAGCCAGGAAGAGTTGAATCGAGCCGGTGGAGAAGCCAACGGCGGAATAGAAGGTGCAAAGCTTGACGAGCCGCTTGGGGCGGAACCCGATTTCCTCCTCGCACTCCCGGCGAGCGGTGGTGGCCGGTCGTTCGCCATGGTCGATGATCCCGGCCGGGATCTCGTAGATCGCCCTCCGGATCGCCAGCCGGTACTGCCGAACGAGGTAGATATGTCCGGCGTTGTCGATCGGGACAATTGCCACGGCGTCCGGGGGATGGACGATGTCCCGGATCGCCTGTCGGCCGTCGGGGAGGACAACCGTCTGCTGCTCTGTCGAGAGGTAGTGTCCGGAGTAGACCACTCGCTTGCCGATGACTCGTTCGATGAGTTTCATTTCGCCTCCAGCAACAGTGTGCCTTGTCCAGACGAGGATAAAGACCCTGGGCGCCTCTGTCAACTCCGACCCTCGCGTTGACACTCGATTCCAGGAGGGAGTGATGGAGACAGAGACCATGAGAGCGACGATCAGAGATACAGGCAAGATGAAGTTGGGCAGGTGGGCTATCTCGGGCCGAGCGGGGGCGAGCCCTTGCCCTTCGAGTCGTGTCGGCCCGGTCGTCCTGGCACTTGGGCTCATGCTTCTCGCGGCGGGACCGGCCCCGCAACCACGACTGGGCGAAGAGGCGATTCGTGCCGGGGATCTCATCGGCGAGGTCGCGACCCTCGCATCACCGGAGATGGATGGCCGGGCAGCAGGCTCCGCAGGCGCATCGAAGGCGGCGGAGCAGATCGCCGGCGAGTTCCGAAAGGCGGGGCTCCAGTCCGGCGGCGAGGGGTACCTGCAGCCGTTCGAGCTGGTCACGGGGATTCGATTAGGGGAGGGCAACCGCTTGGTGCTCACCACGGCCGGTGTGGGTCCGACAGCGCGCGCGTTTCGCCTCTCCATGGACTTCGTCCCGTTCAGCTTCTCAGACGACGGGGAGGTGGAGGCCGAGGTCGTCTTCGTTGGCTATGGGATCACCGCTCCTGAGCTCGGGTATGACGATTATGGCGGCATCGATGTGAAGGGGAAGGCGGTCCTGGCCTTTACCCACGAGCTTCGGGAACGGGACCAGGCCGGTGCGTTCCGCGTGGCAGAGGCCTTCCACTATGGCACCAATCGCTACAAGGTGATCAATGCGCGCGAGCATGGCGCCAAGGCGATCTTCCTGGTGACCGATCCGAACAACCATGACGATGAGCCGGAGCGTCTGTTCTCTTTCAAGGGTGCTCCCAGCTCCGGCAGCGGCATTCTCGCGCTCAGCATCAAGCGTCGCATCCCCGAAATCCTCCTCAGCCGTGCGGGTACCACGTTGCCTCAGCTTCAGCGGGAGATCGACGAGAGGCTGGCACCGAAATCGTTCCTCGTGCAGGGCGCGAAGCTCGCGGCTACTGTCGCGCTGGTCCGTGAGCGAGGGAAAACGGCCAACGTTGTCGGGATCCTCCCGGGGCGGGATCCCGTGCTGAAGGAGGAAGCCGTTGTGATTGGCGCCCACTACGACCACCTGGGTCTTGGGGGCGAAAACTCGCTCGCCCCCGCCGCTTTCAACACCGTTCATCCAGGCGCCGACGACAACGCCTCCGGGACCGCTGCTCTCATCGCGCTGGCGCGGGCCTTCGTCGCAGCGGGCGGCGCCAGGCGGACCCTGGTCTTCGTGGCCTTCTCGGGCGAGGAGGTCGGTCTCCTCGGGTCGTACCACTATGTGAAGTACCCGCCGCCGATCCCGATCGAGCGAACGGTCGCGATGATCAATCTCGACTCCGTCGGCCGGATGGAAAAACACCGCCTGTACATTCAGGGCGTTGGCTCCGGCGAGGGGCTCCGGTCGATCGTGAAAGAGGCGAGCACGGGGCTCGGCCTCGACCTCACCCTTCGCGATGACGGATTCGGTCCATCCGACCATACCCCCTTCTACGCCAAAGAGCGGCCGGTCCTGCACTTCTTCACGGGCCCTCATCTCGACTACCACCGCCCCTCGGACACCGTGGACAAGATCAACGCCGAAGGGCTGAAGCTGGTGGCGACGATCGCCTATCGAACTGCGGAAACAATCGCCGATCGGGACGCCCCGATTGCTTACGTCCGGACGAAAGGGACGCCACCTGGGACCGAAGGCGGCGAGCGCGGCGCCGGCTATGCCCCATACTTCGGCTCGATCCCTGATTTCTCCGAGGCGCAGGTTCCCGGTGTCCTGTTGGGTGGCGTCCGCCC
>JACQEV010000410.1 GCA_016200385.1 Candidatus Methylomirabilota bacterium | reverse complement strand
GGCGGGGTATCGCCGGCCCCAAAGTGCTGCAGGCCATGGGGAAGGTCCACCGGCACCTCTTCCTGGAAGAAGCCCTCTGGGGGCGAGCCTATGGGGATTCCTCGCTGCCCATTGGCGAGAAACAGACGATCTCTCAGCCGTTCATGGTCGCCCTCATGACCGAGGCGCTCGAGCTGCAAGGTCATGAGCGAGTCCTGGAGGTCGGAACCGGGTCAGGATATCAGACAGCGATCCTTGCCGAACTGGCAAGTAAGGTCTACTCAGTCGAGCGCATCAAGCCGCTGGCGCTGCGGGCGATGCAGCGTCTTGAGTCGCTCGGCTATTACAACATTCTCATTCGGATGGGAGACGGCTCTGTCGGGTGGAAAGAGATGGCGCCGTTCGACGCCATTGTCGTCACCGCGGGCACTCCCCAGGTTCCGATGGCTCTCATTGAGCAGCTCGGCGAGAATGGGCGCCTTGTGGCGCCTGTCGGTCAGATCAAGAGCCAAGTCCTGAGGAAAGGAATCAAGAAAGGACCAGACATAAGCTGGACCGACCTGGCAAATTGCGTGTTCGTCAAATTGGTTGGAAAGCACGGGTGGAACGATTGATGTCGGGGCGTAGCGCAGCCTGGTAGCGCACTTGCTTCGGGAGCAAGGGGTCGTTGGTTCAAATCCAATCGCCCCGACCAATTCATTCTTGTGTCGTGGACTGCGCGCCACGGGGATACGTGGACGTGCATCGCACTAGATGGGATGAATGGCAAGCCTTCTATGGCTTGCTTTTTCATCAACCTTTCGTGGGACGGTGATGCAAGACGCCAGGATTGGTGTGATCGGATCTGGACGGTGCTCTCGGGAGATCTATCAACTGGCGGAGCGGGTGGGGGAGGGGATCGCTCGCGGGGGCGCGATCCTGATTTGTGGGGGCCTCGGTGGGGTGATGGAAGGCGCATGCAGGGGGGCGAAGGCGGCCGGAGGGACGACCGTTGGAATCCTGCCCGGTGTCAGGCCGGATGATGCCAATCCCTACGTGGATATTCCAATCGTGACGGGCTTGAGCCTGGCCAGAAATCTGCTCGTGGTTCGGTCTTCCCAGGCGGTGATCGCGATCGAGGGCGCGTACGGGACCCTCTCCGAGATCGCGTTCTCACTCCAGTTGGGAGTGCCTGTTGTCGGGCTCAAAGCGACGTATCACGATCGCCAGATGATGCACGCCGATGATGCCGACGATGCCGTTACACAGGCCTTTGCTGCGATCGCACGACTCCCCGCTGGCGAGTCGTCTCGGCGGCGGACCACAGCGTGACTTCCCAGGGAGGGTCAGCAATTATCCCCATCGAAGGGTTAAAGCAGAAAATCCGGGACATCCCAGACTTTCCCCAGAAAGGGATCCTCTTCAAAGATATCACGCCGCTGCTGGCGGACGGAAAAGCCTTCCGTGCAGCCATCGACCAGATTGCTGAGCGGTTTTCTGACCGGGGGATCGATCTGGTGGTTGGTGTTGAGGCGAGAGGGTTCATTATCGCTGCCGCCTTGGCCTACAGACTTCACGCGGGAACGACGTTGATCCGAAAGCCTGGGAAGTTGCCGTACAAAACGCACAGCACCACCTATGCTCTGGAGTATGGCTCCGACACGCTTGAGATTCACCAGGATGCCGTGCAGCCGGCGCAACGGATCTTGATGGCGGATGACTTGCTGGCCACGGGTGGCACTATGGCCGCCGCCATTGATCTCATCACCGGCCTCGGCGGGAAAGTGGTCGGCGTCGCTTTCTTGGTTGAGCTAGTGTTTCTGCAGGGTAGGGGACGGTTGAAGGATCAGGAGGTCTTCTCATTGATCCAGTTCTAACCGGCGGCCCCGTTCAGATGTGCATTCAGGCGCCCGTAGCTCAGATGGATAGAGCAAGGGTTTCCTAAACCCTGTGTCGCAGGTTCAAGTCCTGTCGGGCGCACCAGCCGACCCAGCAACTCGTGATTTCCTCATATATCCAATAGCTTACTCCTTGGTAGCTGAGGTGTTACTTCGACACTGCCTTAAGTGCTGTGCCGCCTGCCGAGGACTTCCTTTCGCACGCTATCTGGTTCCCGACAACGACGCCGTGAATGTGCAAATCTCCCTGATCGCTTGCCCAGGGGCCACAGGAGTCATGGTATTGCCCTTAAACGAACCGCTAAAGAGGTTCCCGTGCTGCCAGCGTCGAAGACGTCATCGATAAACAACGAGGTGGTAAAGTCCCGCTCAGTTGACCCGCCATACCCACCGTTCCGGAGAAGACGAGGTCCACTCGGATCCTCGAATCATCAACTAGCTCCACCAATCGACCCGTTCCGCTGAGATTCGCCCGAACTTGTGTGGCGGTGAAGGTACTTCCAGTGAGAACGAATGTCGCGTGTGGTCTGCGACTCCCGCAATGGCTTTGAGTGACCGTCCCAGAGATCGCATAGGTGCCGCTGGTATTGGGGACAGGTGGCGACGGTGGGCGGTCAGGGAACAGTTTCTGTTCAATCGCCTGGAACTCTGACGAGGCGGCCAATTCGAGCACGAGCTGCGTCTGGGTCGTGGCACCGTTGTCCAGGTACACGAGGGGCTTGTTGCGCACCCGCTGGCTGAGGATGGGGAAGT
>JACQEV010000399.1 GCA_016200385.1 Candidatus Methylomirabilota bacterium | reverse complement strand
ACAATTTTAGAGTTACATCGGGCGGGTGGCCGAGGCGGGGCGCCCCATCCGCCCGCAACGGAAGGGCCCCACTGGGGGATGGGTGGAGTGAGGACGGATGGGGCTGCCGAAGGACAGGACCCGCCTTTGCAACAAGATTGAGGACGTTTGTATTAGTACCGTTCCGGTTTTTCGTGGCGCCCTCTGACCGAGAGGGTGGGATTCGGGGAGGTTGGCGTTGAAAACGACCTAGGGGACGTATCTGGCAAGAGGGTTCCGATTCGCCCTTGTGGTGAGCCGCTTCAACGAGTTTATCACGAAGCGCCTGCTGGATGGCGCGCTCGACTGTCTGCTTCGCCACGGCGCAGAAGAGGGGGATCTCCATCTGGTCAGGGTCCCAGGCGCGTTTGAGCTGCCGTATGCAGCAAAGCGCCTGGCCGCCTCGAACAGCTACGATGCTATCATCGCCCTTGGCGCGGTGATCCGGGGAGCCACCCCACATTTCGAGTATGTCGCCGGGGAGGCAGCGAAAGGGATCGCCTCGGCAAGTCTTGAAACCGGTGTTCCCATCATCTTTGGCGTCATCACCGCCAATTCCATTGATGAGGCCATCGAACGAGCCGGGACGAAGGGCGGCAATAAGGGGTTCGAGGCGGCCCTTTCAGCCATTGAAATGGCCAGTCTTTTCGCTCAACTCAAATGACTTGCCAATGGGGACTGCCCCCCGAAGGTCGAAATGGGGAAGCGCCATAGGGCAAGGGAGCTCGCGCTCTCCTTCCTGTATCAGACTGAATTCTACCCCCTAGAGTCTTTCGAAGAGCGGTTCCAAGCCTTCTGGGCGGAGCATCCTGCCAAGCCGGAGGTCCGATCCTTCGCCGAAGAGTTGGTGCGAGGCACCATCGGCCAGCGGAAGGCGATTGATGCCCTCCTGTCCTCCCATGTGGAACACTGGATCCTCTCCCGGCTGGCCCTCGTGGATCTCTGCATCCTCCGACTTGCTGCCTATGAGCTCCTCTTTCATAGCAAGACGCCCTGGAAGGTCGCAATCGACGAAGCGATCGAGCTGGCCAAGGCGTTCGGCGGGAAAGACTCCGGGGCTTTCGTCAACGGTGTCCTCGACAAGATCCACACCCTCGCCAAAGACCGCTCCGCCGCCCCGCTTGCATAAAGACGCGCTTGGCCACCGAGGAGAAAGCCGAGGAGGGCTGTCGTGCGTGTCGGTCGGTGAGAGTGTCTCGAGGATCCACGCGGTCGGTAGGGGCAGGAACACCTATCAGGAATACTTTTTGAACACCAGCGTGGCGTTGGTCCCGCCGAAACCGAAGGAGTTGGTGAGGGCGACCCTTACCTCCGCTTGGCGCGCCTTGTTCGAAACGTAGTCGAGGTCGCACTCGGGGTCCGGCTCATCGTGGTTAATCGTGGGTGGGATCACGCCATGATGGACGGTGAGGACCGTGGCCAGGGATTCGACGCCGCCCGCGGCTCCTAAAAGGTGCCCGGTCATCGATTTGACCGAGCTCACAGCCAGGCGATAGGCATGCTCCCCAAACACCTTCTTGATCGCCTTTGTCTCGGCGACATCGCCCACGGGTGTTGACGTTCCGTGGGCATTGATATAGTCCACTTCCTCCGGTGGCAGACCGGCATCTTCGAGGGCGAGGCGCATCGCCGCGATCGCTCCCAGCCCCTCTGGCTCTGGCGCCGTCATGTGGTAGGCGTCGGCCGACATCCCGTAGCCCACCAACTCGGCATAGATTTTTGCTCCGCGCCGCAGCGCATGACCGAGCTCCTCGAGGATCATGACACCGGCCCCCTCACCCATCACAAACCCATCACGCCCCTTATCAAATGGGCGGCTTGCGCGCTGGGGCGCGTCGTTCCTGGTGGACAGTGCCCTCATCGCGCAGAAGCCCCCGATCGTGAGCGGGGTGATGACGGCCTCGCTCCCACCCGCAAACATCACGTCCGCCGCGTTCCGCTTGATCAGCTCAAAGGAGTCGCCGATGGCGTGGTTCCCGGTGGCGCACGCCGTGGAGACGCAAGAGTTCGGGCCACGGATCCCGAAGCGCATCGCGATCTGCCCAGAGGCCAGATTCGTGATAATGGAGGGGATGAAGAATGGACTGATCCGGCCAGGGCCTTTCTCCAGTAGGGTGTTATGCGACTCTTCGAGGGCCGGAATCCCGCCCATCCCGGTACCGATGAGCACTCCGACACGGCTTCGCTCGACTTGATCGAACATCAGGTGGGCATCATCGACCGCCATAATCGCGCCGGCCAGGGCATAGTGGATAAAGAGGTCCATCTTCTTGACCTCCTTTTTCTCCATGTAGAGGAGCGGGTCGAACCCTTTTATCTCACCGGCGATCTTCGTATCGTGGTGACTGGCATCGAATCGAGTGATACGGTCGATACCTGAGACCCCATTCACCAGATTCTCCCAAAAGGTTTCGGTGCCGATCCCGTTGGGCGCTATCGCACCCAGGCCTGTCACGACCACTCGCCTCATTGCCTCTCGTCCTCTCGCAGAGGATGGCCCATGGGGGCGGGCCGGACCCATCACGCGGAATGCGCCTTGATATACTCCACGGCATCCTTGACAGTGACGATCTTCTCGGCTTCGTCGTCAGGGATCTCGAGCCCGAACTCCTCTTCCAGGGCCATAACCAACTCCACCGTGTCAAGAGAGTCGGCGCCCAGATCCTCAATGAAGGAGGCCTCGGACGTCACCTCCGCGGCATCGACGCCCAACTGATCTACGATGATCTTTTTCACCTTCTCTTCAAGCCCCGCCACACCAGCCATCAGCCAACCCTCCCTACGGCCTCGGTGCCGCGCCATGAATTACATTCGCAACCCGCCATCGACGTTAATCACCTGACCCGTAATATAGCTCGCAGCCCCTGAAGCAAGGAACGAAACCAGGGCGGCCACCTCCATCGGATCACCGAATCGGCCCACGGGGATCTGCTTCAGGTATCCCGCTTTCAGATCCTCGGACAGGCCATGAGTCATGTCGGTCTCGATGAACCCGGGAGCCACGGCATTCACCGTAATCTCCCGAGACGCGACCTCCTTCGCTACGGCCTTGGTGAAACCGATCAGACCCGCCTTTGCCGCGACGTAATTTGCTTGTCCGGGATGGCCCATGATCCCGACGACCGAACTGATATTCACGATCCTGCCGCTCCGCTGCCTGAGCATCGGTCGAAGCGCAGCGCGGGTGGTGAAGAACGCCCCCTTCAGATTCACATCCAGGACGGCATCCCAGTCATCTTCCTTCATCCGGACAACCAATCCGTCCTTCGTGATGGCGGCGTTATTGACCAACATGTCAAGACGCCCAAAACGTTCGACGCTTTCCTGGATCAGCGCCTCAGCGTCTGACCGCCGCGCCATGTCGGCCTGAATGGCCGCCCCCTCGGCCCCTCTCGCCAGGATCTCGGACACCACCTGCTGGGCTGCTTCCAGATGCCTGGAGCAGATCACCACCTTCGCGCCTTCTGCGGAAAGCATCAGGGCGATTGCTCGCCCGATCCCCTTCGAGCCGCCGGTAACGACAGCCACTTTTCCTTCGTGACGGCCCGCTGTGACCATCAGGCAAGTGCTTTCACCTGATTCAGGGCAGCCTGCAGGGAGGCCAGATCCTCTGCGGGAAGTGCAATAGCCTCTTTGGCGATCCGTTTGATCAGTCCGGTCAGAACCCTTCCCGGACCCAGTCCCAGGAAGAGGGCGACGCCCTCTTTCACCAGCCTTTGTACTACCTCCTCCCACCGGACCGGGCTTGAGACCTGCCGCACAAGGCTGCCCGCGATCTCTCCGCCCTTCGTCAGGAGCTCGGCATCGGCATTGTTGACCAGCGGAACCGACGGGTCAGCGATGGGGATCGTACGCAGCACCGCAGCCAAGCGCTCGCCTGCCGGCCGCATCAAGGAGCAGTGAAAGGGCGCACTCACCTGCAGACGGACGGCGCGTTTTGCCCCCCGTTCCCTGGCCAAGCGAATAGCCCGCTCGACCGCCTCCGTCTCCCCGGCAATCACGACGTGACCGGGGGCATTGATATTGGCCACCTCCACGACCCCAGTTACACCGGTTTCCCCACACACCGCACAGACGCTCTCCTGGTCCAGACCTAGCAGTGCGGCCATCGCCCCGGCGCCTGGCGGGACTGCCTCCTGCATGAACTCGCCCCTCTTTCTGACAGTGCGGATTGCATCCTCGAAACGAAGGCTCCCGGCTGCCACGAGCGCCGAGTACTCTCCAAGCGAGTGGCCGGCCACGTAGTCGAACCGAAGCCCCTCTCGCTGGAACGCGGCAAAGGCGGCCACGCTGACCGCCAGGATGGCGGGCTGGGCATTTGCCGTCAGCGTCAGTGCGTCCTCTGGCCCCTCGAAACAGAGACGAGCCAGGTCGAACCCCAGAGAGTGACTGCTCTTCTCGAACACCGAACGGGCTTCAGGGACCTGCTCCCAGAAATCCCGCCCCATTCCAACCTGTTGCGAGCCCTGGCCGGGAAAGACAAGCGCGATCCTGTTCATTACCTGGTGCTCTGAATCACGCTCACCATCGGATCAGGGCAGAACCCCAGGTGAGACCGCCCCCGAAAGCAGCCAGCAGGAGCAGATCGCCGGGCTTGAGCCGGCCCGCCCTGACCGCTTCATTCAGGGCGATGGGAATCGATGCTGCGGAGGTGTTCCCGAAGCGGTCGATATTCATGACGATCCGCTCCTTCGGCATGCCAAGCCGTTGGGCGACCGCATTGATGATCCGGGCATTGGCCTGGTGGGGAACAAAGAGGTCGATGTCAGTGATCTCTGCGCCGTTCGCCTTCAGCGCCGCCAAGGCGGCATCCTCCATTGACCTGACCGCCACCTTGAACACCTCGTTCCCGTTGGCCATCTTGATCTTCACAAGATTCTCGTCGAGGACCTTCTGGGACACCGGGTGGCGCGATCCCCCTCCCGGGATAATGAGCTGTTTCCCCTTCGACCCGTCGGCGTACAGATGGGTGGAGAGGATCCGGGAGTCCCCTGTCGTCCGCTGCACCAACGCCGCTCCTGCACCATCCGCGAAAAGGACGCAGGTGCCTCGGTCGCTCCAGTCAACCACCTTGGAAAGGGTCTCCGCGCCGATGACCAGGATGTTCCGCATGAGACCGGCTCGAAGGTAGGCGTCGGCCACGGATAAACCGTAGATGAAGCCGGAGCAGGCAGCCGACAAATCGAAGGCCGCCGCGTGTGACGCGCCGAGCCGGTCCTGCAGGATGCATCCGGTGGAGGGAAAAAATGTGTCCGGGGTCACCGTGCTCACGACGATCAGCTCCACATCAATCGGGTCTACGGCGGCCGCTTCAAGCGCGCGTGCAGCCGCCCGTTCGGCCAGATCCGAAGTGGCTTGGCTATCGGAGGCGATTCGCCGCTCGGAGATACCGGTTCGGGTGACGATCCACTCATCGCTGGTGCTGACGATCCGTTCCAGGTCGGCATTGGTGAGAACCCGGTCCGGAACCGAAACGCCCGTGCCCGCAATCCTGCTGCCGTACATCACATTCCCCCCTTTACCTAATGCCGTTCCAACAACTTACGCCAAAATGATGAGGCCAGGAACAGCGACAGCTCTTT
>JACQEV010000057.1 GCA_016200385.1 Candidatus Methylomirabilota bacterium | reverse complement strand
TGTCGTGCTCAACGAGAGCTTTCCCCGGGATCGGCATCATGGATGGAAGTTCATTCGCTTCGGGCCGGATGGGCTGCTCTACGTGCCAGTCGGGGCGCCGTGTAATGTCTGCGAGGGCGAGGATGAACGCTATGCCTCGATCGTGCGGATGAAGCCGGACGGCACCCGATTCGAGATCTTCGCCCGCGGCGTTCGCAACACCGTGGGGTTTGATTGGGATCCAAAGACCCATGAGCTCTGGTTCACGGATAACGGGCGAGACTGGCTTGGTGATGATCTGCCACCCGACGAATTGAATTATGCGCCAAAGCGGGGGCTGCACTTTGGCTTCCCCTATTGCCACGGGAACAAGATTTCCGACCCGGAGTTCGGGAAGAAGCGAACGTGCGAGGAGTTCATCCCACCGGCGATCGAGCTCGGTCCGCATGTGGCGGCGCTTGGTATGCGCTTTTATACGGGGAAGATGTTTCCGGGCGAGTATCGTAACCAGATTTTCATCGCGGAGCATGGATCATGGAATCGCAGCGCGCCGATTGGTTACCGCGTGACGCTCGTGCGACTCGAAAACCACCGCCCGCTGAAGTATGAGGTCTTCGCCGAAGGCTGGCTGCAAGACGCCCGCGCGTGGGGACGCCCTGTGGACCTTCTCGTCATGCCCGATGGCGGCATGCTCGTTTCGGATGATGAAGCAGGTGTAATCTACCGGATCAGCTACAAGAAGTGACGCATCCCAGTGTGTGGTGAGCACCGCTTGCTATAGAACGCTGATGAGGTCGCAGCTTTTTGCGCGACAGAAAGGCAATTTCGTGATAGAGATAGTCTGCCCCATGTGTGGATTGAACAGAAATCTTGACAACTGGGGGCGATTCAATTCAAAGTGGGGGTGCCGTTCGGTTCTGGATCAGATTGGCGAAAAGGCGAAGGCCGCGCGGCTAAAGCTGGTGACAAGTTGGCGAAGTGTTTCTTGCTAACCAATCGTGGGTATCGCCTTTGACCGGGAAAAGGAGGCATGAGGTGCCACGCAGGTCCAGTGAATCACCGTGGGGGATGATGGCCGTTGTGGTCGCGGTTGTAATCGCCGGTCTTGGCGGCGTGTCCAGTTCAGTCGCCGAAGTAGTCGATTCATCGATCAGCATTCGCCAGGCTTGGATAGTAGCGGCAGGGGACGCCCCCGTTGCGGGACTGTCGCCGGCCGCAGCGGAGCCGCCCCAGCCCGTGCCCATCGGCGTCGCAAAAGAGGAGGAGATCAGGCTGGAAACCGTTCAATCGACTGGTGAGGCCCCTGCGAAACGTATGCAATTCTCAACGCGGGCTGATAAGAAGGAAGAAGAAGTGGCGGAATACGATCCGTGGGAGCCGTACAATGAAAAGATGTTCTCGTTTAACCATGATGTGTTCGACCGTTTTGTCCTGAAACCGGTGGCGACCACCTGGGACACGGTCGTGCCCGACTGGATGCAAACAAGCCTTGCCAACGCCTTCGATAACCTCGGCATGCCGCGTCGCGTGGTGAACAATCTCCTGCAGGCCAAATTCAAGAGAGCCGGTCTGGAGGTGGTTCGCTTCTTTATCAACACGACGTTCGGCATCGCGGGGTTCTTCGATATTGCGAAGGACTCTGGCCCCGAAAAGTACGATGAGGATACGGGCCAGACCTTGGGCTTCTACGGGGTGGGCCCGGGCCCGTATTTGATCTTGCCCATCTTGCCCCCGTTGACGGTTCGCGACGGGATCGGTTACGCCGTCGATGTGGCGCTTGATCCGCTGAACTACGTCATCCCACTTGCTGCCTCCTTCGGTAAGAGAGGCGGGGAAACTGTCAACGACCGGTCGCGAAATCTCGAATTCTTCAATAGCGTTGAAGAAAACACCGTCGATCTCTACAGTGCGGTCCGGAACGCCTATCTGCAACGGAGACAAAGGGCCATCGAAGAGTAGCCACCCATCCGAACATCGTCATAAATGAGCAAGAGCCGCTTCAGCCCTTGCCTTCTCAGTCGTGTCCCCCTCTGCTCCGCATTGACACCCTCTAAACTTGAACGGCTCCTCACCCGGTTCTCCACACCGCCCCTCACGAGGAGTCAGACCCCTTTCTCAGAGCCCTGCTCGGGACCGCAAGAGAGGGTGTGGCGTGCCCACCCAGGGGCTTGGTAGCGCAGGGCGGGGATCAACGAACGATGGTATCCCGAAGTCCTCTCCGGTTTCCTCTGATGGCGCTGGGGATGGTCGGCCTGCTGGCCGCGATGTGGGGAGGGCTTTTGCGCTTGGGCTGGAACTGGCCGATCATCCGTCCTACCCTGGCTGCCGCGCATGGTCCCTTGATGATCTCTGGGTTCCTGGGCACCCTCATCAGCTTGGAACGGGCAGTGGCTCTCGGACAGAGCTGGACCTACGGCGCACCCCTCCTGACCGGATTGGGCACCTTGGCTCTGATCGCGGGCGTACCGGGCCTGGTCGGACCGCTGTTAATGGTCTTAGGCAGCCTGGGCTTGGTGGCCATTTTTTTTCAGATCGTCCGGAGCCAACCGGCCATCTTCACGGTGGTCATTGGGCTCGGGGCGCTGGCGTGGCTGGTCGGAAACAGCCTTTGGCTCGCCGGGTACCCGATTTTCGGTGTTGTACCCTGGTGGGCGGGTTTTCTGGTGCTGACCATTGCCGGTGAGCGGCTGGAACTGAGCCGCTTTGTTCCAGTGTCTCAAGCCAATCAGGTGACCTTTCTTGCCGCCATCGGCCTCTTGTCCGCGGGACTCCTCCTCACCAGAGTGGCGTTCGACGGTGGGGCGCGCCTGAGCGGGCTGGGCCTGCTCGCCTTGACTGTCTGGCTCCTGCGCCACGACATCGCCCGACGGGCGGTGCGGAAGGCAGGACTGACCCGATTTGTCGCCGTGAGCCTGCTCTCAGGGTATGTCTGGCTCGGGATCGGGGGGCTGCTGTGGTTGCGCCTGGGCGGGGTCGTGGCGGGGCCATACTATGATGCGGTCCTGCACGCCATCTTCCTGGGGTTTGTTCTCTCCATGATTGTCGGGCACGCGCCGATCATCTTCCCCGCCGTACTGGGGATGCCCATGCCTTTTCGACCGGCCTTCTATGCCCATCTTGCCGTCCTGCACCTTTCGCTGGCGCTTCGGGTTGTGGGCGATCTGGCCATGTGGTGGCCGGGGCGGCTATGGGGCGGGCTGCTCAATGTGTCGGCCGTTCTCCTCTTCCTGGTGAACACGGCGCTCTCGGTGAAGCAGGGCAGGGGCCTGTCTCGTCGAGAAGCGCTGTAGACTCATCAGGGGACGGTCAGAGAGGGAATCTCCTATTGTTTTTAGCCGATCTGAGGGATCGCGGGAGAATCCGAGTCGAATGAATGGGGCGAACGTAGGGCCGGCAAAGCATACCGTTGGGGCGGGAGAGAGCATCTCCTCTCACGACCGTGTCCGTGTCGCGCGGCTGCCCATGCATTTCTTTACCGTCGCGGTGGCCTTCTTTGGACTTGCTGTTGCCTCGGCTCCGTGGGTAGTGGGCGATCTCGTGGAATTTTTCTATCAGCCGCTGCTCCTGGCCTTGACCCACGCGATGACGCTGGGGTGGATTACGTCTGCGATCATGGGGGTGATGTATCGCTATGTTCCAGCCCTGACCAAGCGGCCGCTTCGGTTTCCGCGCCTGGCGCTCCTGCAGCTAGGGCTCTTCGTCGTCGGTGTCATGGGCATGATCGTCCACTTTGCCATTGGACGCTGGGTCGCCACATGGCTTGCGGCGGGTGTCGTCGTGCTGAGTGTTGTCCTCTTCGCAGTGAATATGCTTCCCTGCCTCGCTCTTGCCAGAGGCCGGGGTGTGGCCGAAACCGGGATGCTCCTGGCGCTCCTGTACCTATTGGTCGCTGCCGTCCTCGGCCTGCTCCTCGCACTGGACAAGACCTTCGGTTTCCTGCACGGCAATGTGCTCTCGAACCTCGCCGCCCATGCTCATCTCGCGGCGCTGGGGTGGGTGAGCCTCATGATCTGCGCTGTCTCGTATCGGATGGTTCCAGCATTTCTGTTGCCCGAAGTCGAGCTGCCGCGCGCAGCGATGTGGCAACTCTATTCGCTTGCCCTCGCTGTGGGCGGCCTCGGGATTGCGCTGCTCGGCGGGATCGGCGGGGCCGGTGTCTGGAGCGTCGCCATCATGCTAGCTCTCCTTGCGTATGTCGTGGTGCTCGGCAGTCTCGTGCGGAACCGGCGGATGCCGATCGATTGGACGATGCGGCATGCGCTGGCGGGCGTCGTGTGTTTGGTGCTGTCTGCGGGGCTCGGGCTCATGCTCGTCCGGATTGACCCTGGCACCGCGCTCGGCAGCGGTGTCGCAGGAGCGTACGGGGTCCTCGGACTGCTCGGCTGGGTGACGAACTTCATCATCGGCATGTCCTACAAACTCTTTCCGGGATTCATCGCCGGCATGCGTGAAGTCGTCGGCTGGCCAAAACTGGCGATCGCGGAGCTCTCGCTTCCCCGTTACCGTCCGCTCGTGTTCTTCTCGCTGAATGGCGGGGTTTTGGCGCTGGCCATCGGCCTGATTACAGCTCAGGTGGTATTCGCTCGCCTGGGCGCCATCATCGTTGGGGTGGGGGGTCTGGTCTACGTGGCAGTTATGACCTGGACACTGAGGTATGCGTATCGCCCCTCCGCTCCCCGGGCCGCGAGCGATCCCCTCCGCATCCTTCCTGGCGGCTCGTCGAGAGGCTGAAAACGCCTGGCACCATGGGGGAACAGTTGTCATGGAGAAGCATCCGCAGGCAAAACACGGCAAGCCCGTCGTCGCCCCGCTCATTCAATGTGGGATCGAGAAGGACGGCGCCCGGCAAGACGGGCGATCACGAGGGTAATTGGTGCTGAAGCATCACGTTCTCTTTGACGAGATGACCATTGCGAGACGGGTGGAGCAGCTTGCCCAGGCGATCGCTTCGGACCTCCCCAGTCCCGCGCCGAACATGATCGGGCTACTAACGGGCAGCTTTGTGTTCCTCGCCGACTTGGTTCGTGCCCTCGCGCGGCTCGGTGTAGAGCCCCAGGTGGACTTTATGGCTGTTTCTCACTACGGGCTGGCCACCGAGTCCGGCGGCGTGGTGCAGATTCGGAAAGACATCTCGCTCGATCTCACGGCGCGGCCGGTGCTCCTTGTCGATGACATCCTGGATTCGGGACGGACGCTCAGCTTGGTCCGAGATCGCCTGGTGGCACGGGGCCCGAGCTGGCTACGGACCTGCGTTTTCCTCGACAAGCCGAGCCGGCGGGTGGTTCCGGTCAGTGCTGATTACATTGGCTTTGAGGTTCCCGATGTCTGGATCACTGGGTACGGCCTTGACGCTGGCGGGGAAGGGAGAGCGCTCCCGTACATAGCAGCGGTGGAACGGGAAAGGGAGGGATAGTTCACAGTTCAGAGTTCACAGTTCAGAGATTTCAAGCCCCGCTGAGACATCTATGCACCCTGAACTCTGAACTCTGAACGTTTTTACTAAGAGGGCTGAGGCAATACCCCTTTCCGTGGGACCATCTTGCCCCACCAATCCATTCCTGTATTGGCAATAAGTTAACAGTACGTTACCGATCTTGGCTGAGGCGGAACTGTCCCAAGCCCGTCCACTTCCCCTATTCATTCCCGACGCCGCCTCCAAGATAATGCCAGTAAAACCCTTCACAATCAATAAGATAGGCGAGATCGACTTTTGCATGATCGCAAAGGCCTTGGCATCCATATTGCTCCTGAGGCCCTGGAAGCTTTTCGGGCGAAATGGGTGCGTAGTGTCGTTTCTTTCGGCGCGGTTTCGGTGGTAGTGGTGTTCCAGTAGAGGATTTCACACTGTGGCGCTTGACGCA
>JACQEV010000396.1 GCA_016200385.1 Candidatus Methylomirabilota bacterium | reverse complement strand
TGATAGCGGCACTGAACCGTTATTACTTCGTCTTCCTGCTAGGAGGCCGCCCGGGCACACCTGACCGGCTGATCGTGCGGGCGATCGGCCGGTTCGCCGACACGCTGCGAAGGGGAAAGGCGGGCACGAGTGGCGAGAAGATTCGACAGCAATTCTTCTTGTCCGTGCGGTTAGAGTGGCTCGTAGCGGTCGGGGCTCTGGCCTGCACGGCGCTGCTGACCCAGCTCCCGCCGGCCCGGCATATCCGTTCCCACCAGCACCGTGAAGAGCACGCCCTCCACCAGCCCACGCATGGGCGCGAGACGGCGAAGTGGTCTGTAGTGGAAAGACTGCAAGGAAGGAAGTTTCCCCTAGACATGCGGGGGCGCTCTTGGTAAACTTCCGCTCCAGGTCGAGAGGGCCCAAGAATGGGCGGGGTGTTTTTCTTTAGCGATCCGATGTCGTGGGAGAGGCAAGTGGAGTTGGACAGGGGTAAGGGCGCGGAGATCGGAAGACAGCGTGGGGCAGCGACTTTCGTGCTCCTCGCCATGTCATTCCTGCTCCTGGTCCCCGACCCACACGACCACGGTGATGCTGGCTCCCTGGGCGGTCTCTTCCGGCTTCTCCTCCCTGATCCCACCCCGATCACCGGTGCTCAGCAGACCGGCGCCAAGCCTCGGCCCGGACCGCAACAGGTCTGTCCAATCCATTTCTGGCAACAGGTCGCCTCCACCGGCCTCCTGCTCGCTCTCCTGCTCCGGTTTTTCCTAAAATCTGAGTTTCGCGGCCTTTCATTCTTACCGCTTTACGGCGTCACTGACGTCGGCTCCTTTCACAACCGCGCCCCACCCATCCTTCTCTAACACCCGCATTAGCCTAACCGCCGGTCGGTAACCGGTCTCGTGATGCTTCATAAGACCGGAGAACCAACGCGCCTCCCCATTTCCCGTTTGTACGGTCTTGTCTTGACACGACGAGACCCTTTGCATGGAAGGAGGAACAACCGATGCTATTTCCCTGCCTCAAACAAAGGAGCTTCATCATCCTTACCGTTCTTGTTGCGCTGCTCGTCGAGACGCAAGCCGCGCTGGCCCAGGTCATGACCCACGAACTTGAGGCTCTCAAGAAGGAGATCGAAGAGCTGCGGCGAAGCGACGCCGAAAAGCAGCGCAAGCTGGACGAGCTGCAGCGGCGGATTCAGGCTATGGAATCCCAATCCAGTGCCCACGAAAAGCCCTCGGTGCCAAAATCGGCCCTTGACAAGGCCTTAAATGAGATAGAGACGCCTGCCGAGCAGCTACCTCCACCCGATCTCTTGTCCCGCCGGGTCGGCGGGAGCACGTTTCGGCTGATCGACGTCTCTTTGGACGCCCTCTTCGCCGCCGGGACTTCAACCGAACGCGACGAGTCACTCCAGAGGCTCCAAGGCGGCGACCATGACCCGCGCAAGCGCGGCTTCACGGTCCAGCAGGCAGAGCTGTCGTTGACAGGTGCAGTGGACCCTTACTTCACGGGTGAAACCCATCTCCTTTTCCTCATCGACCCTGTCGTCGGCGACACGACAGTCGAGCTGGAAGAGGCGTTCCTGACCACCCAGTCTTTGCCTTATGGACTCCAACTGAAGGGCGGGTTTTTCTTGAGCGAGTTCGGGCTCATCAATCCCACCCATCCTCACGCCTGGGACTGGCTGGACCAACCGGTCATCAATACGCGGCTCTTCGGGCCTGATGGGATGCGACAGGCCGGCGTTCGCCTGGGCTGGCTTACTCCGCTGCCCTGGTTCTCCGAGCTCTATCTCGGGGTACAGAATGCCGGCGGCGAAACGATGACGAGCTTTCTTGCGAACCGCGACTTTTTCGATGTCCGCCCCATCGGCGGGCGACCGTTTGTCCAGCGCGACGTGAAGAGTCTGAAGGATCTCGCTTATCTGGTCCGCTGGGAAAACTTCTGGAATGTGAGCGACGAGGTGGGCGCCAAGCTCGGGATCTCAGGGGTCTTCGGCCCCAACGCCTCTGGCCCAGACGGGGACACTCGCATCTACGGCGCAGACCTTAAGGTGAGGTGGCGTCCCACCGACAACTTCCGCGGGTGGCCGTTCGTCCTGTGGCAGTCGGAGATTATGCAGCGGGACTATACGGCGGACCGCTTCTTCGATGACAGCAACCCAGACGAGGTCATTAATTTGCCGCGTGAGACCCTCCGCGACTGGGGATTCTACACCCAGGCGTTATACGGATTCCAATATGGCTGGGCCGGCGGGCTCCGGTACGAGTATGCCAGCGGGAGTGGGGCGAGCGTGCTGACCTTTAATGGAAGGGACGCGGACCCGTTCCGAGACGACCGTCACCGCATCTCGCCGCTCCTCGTCTGGCACCCGTCCGAGTTCTCGCGGCTCCGCCTGCAGTACAACTACGACCGCTCGGACCACCTCGAGCACAAGGACGCCCATTCCGTCTGGTTGGGTGTCGAATTCCTCTACGGCGCCCATCCGGCCCACAAGTATTAAGCGGGAGGAGATCTCCCATGTTATATATATTGAGTAGAACGCATCGACCGGTCCTCTTGGCCCTCTCATTGGCAGCCCTGGGGCTCGCGGGCTCCACCGTCTATGCCCAGGAGGGTGCCAAGCCGATCCACGTCTGCGCGACGGTTCCTGAGCTGGGCAGTCTCACTCGCGAGGTGGGGGGTGACCAGGTATCTGTCACGGTCTTCGCGAAGGGGACGGAAGACGCGCACTTCGTCGAGGCCAAGCCCAGCTTCATCAAGGCGTTGAGCCAGGCCAACCTGTATATCCAGGTCGGAATGGACCTGGAAATCGGCTGGGCACCGGTACTCTTGCAGAACGCCAGGAACGGAGTGGTCTTGCCCGGCGGGCGCGGCTATCTCGACGCCTCCAGGATCATATCGCCCCTGGAGGTTCCCACCGGGCCGGTGGACCGTTCCATGGGAGACGTCCACCCCCTGGGGAACCCGCACTATCTGCTTGACCCTTTGAATGGCCTCAAGGTAGCCCGGCTGATCCGGGATAAGCTGATTGAACTGCGACCGGAGCGGAAGCAGTACTTCGATGAGCGCTACGCCTCCTTCAACCAACGATTGGGCGCAGCCTTGGTTGGCGACAAGCTTGCCAAGAAATACGATACGGATAAGCTGGCGCGCCTCTTCGAGCATGGCAAGCTCGACACCTTTCTGAAGCAACAGGGAGAGGCGTCTCTGCTCGGTGGATGGCTGCGCGTGATGCTTCCACACTATGGAATCAAGGCAGTAGCTGACCACAACATGTGGCCTTACTTCGCCCGCCGATTTGGAATCTCAGTGATCGGGTTCATGGAACCCAAACCGGGGATCCCACCAACCACCAAACACCTCAGCGCGTTGGCGGAATTGATGCGAGCAGAAGGGGTCAAGATCGTCCTTGCAGCATCCTATTATAACCATCGCCACGCGCGATTCATCTCGGAAAAGACCGGCGCCCGGGTCGTGAGAATGGCCCACCAAGTCGGGGCGCGAGATGGCGCCGACGAGTACCTTGCCATGATCGATTACAATGTCCGGCAGCTTGCGGAAGCGCTGGAGGGTAAGGCATGACTTAGGCCTCCCCGCCGCTCTACGTCTCACGAATGGATCTCGCGGACGCCTGGCTCTCTCGTGGCTGCGCGGGCTGCCGAGACTCGGAGGAGTATGGAGAAGACTGAAGTTGTCCTGAAAGCGGACGGATTGTCCCTGGCCTATGGCGGCCGGGTCATCCTGGAGAACGTCAACCTCGAAGTGCGGCAGGGCGAGTTCTGCTTCTTCCTGGGACCGAACGGTTCCGGGAAGACCACGCTGATCCGGGCCATCCTCGGAGCGCTTCGCCCTCGGGCCGGCCGATTATGGCTCCACCCGGATCTTGGGCGCCTTGAGCAGATCGGCTTTGTTCCCCAGCGCTGCGACCTGAATCCGGCGCTTCCTACCACTGTCCGGGAGTTTGTGCTGCTGGGGCTCGTCGGCATTCGTGCAAGCAGAAAGGAGCAGACCGATCGCCTGGAGTGGGCTCTCTCCAGGGTCGGGCTGGAAGGGATGGTGAGATGTGACTACTGGTCGCTTTCCGGCGGCCAACGTCAACGCGCTCTTGTGGCCAGGGCGCTCGTGCGACGGCCCACCCTCTTGATACTCGACGAGCCGACCAACGGCCTCGACCTTTCCACGGAAGACCTGTTCCTGCGATTTCTCGCCAAGCTGAACCAGGGCGAACAGTTGACCCTCCTGTTCGTCACACACGACATCGCGATTGCCGCGCGCTACGCCACGCACCTCGTTCTCTTTCACTCGGGGACGGTCGAGTCGGGACCGCGACACGAGATGCTGAACGCGGCCTCGCTCGAGCGGGTCTACGGTGTGGGGGTGGAGGTTTCCTACAACCGGTCAGGCTCGGTCGCGGTCCGGGTCCATTCAGCGGGAGGGCCCCCATGATCGAGAGCTTCCTCTCGTCCTGGACGCTCTTTCACAACACCTATCTCGCCGGATGGCTGATAGGCCTGTTACTCTCACTCGTCGGTGTGCTGGTGGTGGCCCGTGACCAGATCTTCATCGGCGCGGCCGTGTCACAGGCATCAACTCTGGGGATCGCCTTGGCGATGTGGATCGGCGGTTGGGCTGCCACGGGTCCCCTCTTCTGGCTTCGTTCGGATGGCTTCCTGTCCATCATGGCCGTGGCGTTCTCCGTGATCGCAGCTTTGATCACTGGGCCGGGGGAAGAAAGCGCACGAGAAAGCCACGAGGCGCTCACGGGCTGGGTCTTCCTGATGTCGGCCAGCCTCTCCATCTTGATTGTCTCCCAGAGCCCGCACGGGCTGGAGGAAATCCATCGGTTGCTCTCTTCCAGCATTATCGGAGCCACAATGGCAGACGTCTGGACCTTTGGCATACTTGCCGGGTTGGCCGCACTTGCTCTCTGCGCTCTGCATCGGCGCATCCTTCTCTTCGCCATGGACCCTGTCATGGCCGCAGCAGTGGGAATGAGGGTGGCTCGCTGGGGAGCGCTCACTTCTGCTTCGCTCGGCCTTGCCGTGGGGCTCAGCATCAGGTCCTCCGGCATGCTGTACACGTTTGGGTGCCTGGTCCTGCCCGCTCTCGCCGCCAAGTACATGTGCCGGGAGGTGCGGCCCATGTTTCTTGTGGCCCCGGTTGTCGCCGTGGGGACGGGCGCAATCGGGTTTGCGCTTGCCAACCACTACGATTACCCACCCGCTCAGATGAC
>JACQEV010000386.1 GCA_016200385.1 Candidatus Methylomirabilota bacterium | reverse complement strand
TTGACCTTCTCGTCACGGACGGCATCCGGCTCGAAGGTGGCCGGCGGCTCCATGGCGACGAGCGAGAGGAGCTGGAGCATGTGGTTCTGCACCATGTCCCGCATGGCGCCGGCAGTGTCGTAGTATCCGCCTCGACCCTCCACCCCCAGGTCCTCCGCCACCAGGAGCTGCACGTAGTCCACATAACGCCGGTTCCACAGGGGTTCGAAGATGCTATTGCCAAACCGGAAGGTCAGGATGTTCTGGACCGTTTCTTTTCCCAGATAGTGGTCGATGCGGTACACTTGACGCTCGCGGAAGACCCGATGGATCTCGGCGTTCAGGGCCCGTGCCGTCGCCAGATCCCGCCCGAACGGCTTCTCGATAATGATCCGGCTCCAGCCGCGGGCTACGGCGGGCGCGGCGCCGGCATCTCGCGGCCCATCCCAGGCCTCGCTGACCAGTCCAGCGGCCCCTAACTGGGCCACGATGGAGGGATAGGCGCTGGGGGGTGTGGCCAGGTAGTAGACCCGGTTCCCACCCGTCCCGTCTTTGCGATCTACCTCAGTCAGGAGTTCCCGCAGCCGCTCATACCCGGCCGGATCATGGAATTCGCCCGGGACATAGTAAAGGCGCTGAGAAAGGCGGTTCCAGACCTCCGGTCTGGGCGGGCGGAACCGGGAGAACTGGTCCACCGCCGCCCGCATCTCGTCACGGAACGCCTCGTGGCTCTTCTCCCGCCGCGCGAACCCGATCACCGAGAAGTTGTCTGGTAGCAACCCGTCGTGGGCCAGGGCGTAGAGGGCCGGCAGGAGCTTCCGCTTCGTCAGGTCACCGGACGCCCCGAAGATCACCAGGGCGCAACCATTCGGCACCTGGTCGTGGAGGGATTGAGTCGTCGTATCGGCCACGATCTGCGTGGCAGTCATTTATCCTCCGGACGAACGCTCGACGTGTCCGCCGAATTTCTGCCGCATCGCAGACAGCACCCTCTCGGCGAACGTGTGTTCCTGGCGGGACCGGAAGCGCGCGTAGAGCGATGCCGACAGCGCGTCGGCCGGCACGGCTTCCTCGATTGCGGCCATGATCGTCCAGCGCCCTTCACCGGAATCCTGGACGAAGCCCGTGTAGTCCGAGAGCGTTGGATTTTCCGCAAGCGCCATCGCCGTTAAGTCGAGCAACCACGAGCCGACGACACTGCCACGCCGCCACACCTCCGCGATATCTGCGACATTGAAGTCGTACCGGTGCCCCTCCGGGAGCTCCTTCGAGTCCGCATTGCGCAAGATGTCGAAGCCCTCTGCGTATGCCTGCATCAAGCCGTACTCGATGCCGTTATGCACCATCTTGACGAAATGCCCGGCCCCCGGCCCGCCGCAGTGGAGGTAGCCATCCTCCGCCGTCCCGCCGAGCTTGTCCCGTCCTGGGGTACGGGAGATCTCCCCGTGTCCTGGCGCGAGCGTCTTGAAAATGGGCGTGAGATGTCTGACAGCCTGTTCTTCTCCGCCGATCATCATGCAGTAGCCCCGTTCCACTCCCCAGATGCCGCCGCTCGTGCCCACATCCACATACAGGATGCTCCGTTCCTTCAACGTCTTTGCGCGGCGCACGTCATCCTTGTAGTACGAGTTGCCGCCGTCAATGATGATATCGCCCGCTTCCATCCGCTGGGCCAGCGCCATGACCGTCTGTTCCGTCGGGTTGCCTGCCGGCACCATGACCCATGCCGCCCGCGGTCCGGTCAGTGTGTGGACAAACTCGTCAAGCGACGTGGTCCCTGTAGCTCCTTCACTTGCCAACTGTCCCACGTTGTCGGCGCTCAGGTCAAACACGACGCACTGATGCCCAGCACGCATCAAGCGGCGCACCATATTCGCGCCCATTCTTCCCAGACCGACCATGCCCAGTTGCATCGTGTGTGCTCCTTTCAGGAAAGTCAGCGATCAGCTCTCAGCTATCGGCATTCAGCCATCAGTCTCTCCGTTGAACCTGACCGCTGAAAGCTGACGGCTTCTTTATGCCAACGCCTGATTGATCAGAGGTCCGCGACTTCACAGAATACCTTGATGGCGCCCTTGGCGGTGGTCAGCTTGTCGAACAGCTCCGCATAATTCTCCAGCCCCTTGACGGGATGTGTCAGCAGCCGCGAGAGCCACCCCGGGTACTCAGCCTCAGCCTGGGCCAGATCCCTGACACCCAACTCGAAGTACTCGCGATTGGCATTAACTGTTCCGACCATCACCTTGTTCCCCAGCACGAACTCAAGGTTGATCTTATCCGCCGGCACTTCGATCTTTCGGTCACCGCCTGTGACGCTGGAGAGTGCAAGCACGCCGTTCTTGCCGAGCGCTTCCATGCTCTCAAACGCGAGGGGCGAGAAGCCCGAGGCTTCGAAGATGATGTCAAATGGGCCAAATTTATCGGCGGCTTGGAGAATCGAGACATCTGAGGTTGATTCGTACCGAGCGCCAATCGCTTCGATGAGGTCAGAGTTCAGATAGGGCTTCCTGGTGCGGGCGAGGGTGGTGACCTCGAGCCCTCGCAACCGCAGCACCAGGGTGGCGAGTAGCCCGATCGTCCCAGCCCCAATCACGGCCGCTCGTTGAGGACGCCACACTTTCAGGCGGCGCTGAATCTCATACGCTTGGGCAATCCCTTTTTCGACAACCGTGGTTGGTTCGAGCAGAACGCCGACCTCTTTAAGACCCTGCGGGATCTTCACGATGTACTCGGGGTCGTCCACGTAGTATTCAGTCAGAAATCCATGGCGCAGGTTGATGCCGCGCTCGAAATAGGTGTCATCTGTTGTCATGTCATAGGTGCCGATGCGGTCGTAGATACTGGAACCGGGTCGGCGGACGGTCGCCACGACGTAGTCTCCTGGCCGTAGCCCGGTGACCTTCGGCCCTACCGCTTCCACCTGCCCGAAGCTTTCGTGGCCGATGACGAGGAAGTCGTACCCATCCGGCGCCGCGCCGTACTCGGCGGCGTTGATCTCCTTATCCGTGCCATCTACACCGACGCGCAAGACCTTCACCAGCAACCCTCGGCCGTCGGGGATGTCGTCCACCGAGGGTTTGGGCAGTTCGGCAAGATGCACGCTGTTGGGCTTTCCGGGAAATACCGCGATCGCTTTCATTAAGGTAACCTCCTGGGCTTTCAGCGTTCAGCGGTCAGCTATCAGTTTTTGGCTATCAGCTTTCAGCAGTCAGCGTTCAGCCCTGTAGAGTTTCCCGACGAGCAATTCCTGGCTTTGAGCTGAGAGCTGATCGCTGACCGCTGTGTTACTCCCCGCTCTGTTGAATCAGCTTGGCGACGAGCCCGGTCCAGCCGGTCTGATGGCTGGCGCCGATGCCCGCACCGTTGTCGCCGTGGAAGTACTCGTAGAACAGTAACAGGTCACGCCAATGTGGATCTTGTTGGAATTTCTCAGTACTCCCATAGACCGGTCTTTGACCATCGGGCCCGCGCAGGAAGATGCGGGTCAGTCGGCGAGAAAGCTCTCCGGCCACCTGCCACAAGGTCATCATCTGACCGGAACCGGTCGGGCACTCCACCTTGTAGTCGTCGCCCAGGTAGTAATGAAACTTCTGGAGCGATTCGATGATCAGGTAGTTGACCGGGAACCAGATCGGCCCGCGCCAGTTCGAGTTGCCGCCAAAGAGCCCGATGCTCGACTCGGCAGGTTCATAGTCCACCCGGTGCTCCATGCCGTTCACCGAGAGCGTGTACGGGTGATCATGATGGTAGCGGGAAAGCGCGCGAATGCCATACGGGGACAAGAACTCCCGCTCGTCGAGCATCACCTTCAGTATGCGGCGCAGTCGGTCGGGATCGACGATAGATATCAATCGCCGCCCCCCTTGACCGCGGGTCCTCATGCACGCGCAATTTGTGATCAGGTCGGGCCGATTGTCGATGAACCACTCCAGGCGCCGCTTGAAGCTGGGCATCCGGTCCAACAGTTCGGGCTCCATGGTTTCCACCGCAAACAGCGGGATGAGTCCCACCATCGAGCGCACCTTCATGAAGAAGTGCTGGCCGTCAGGCAGGTGCAGGACGTCGTAGTAGAACCCGTCTGCTTCGTCCCACATCTCGATGCCATCCTGGCCATGGTGGTTCATGGCGTGGGAGATATAGAAAAAATGTTCCCAAAACTTGCTGGCAACATCTTCGTACGCCGGGTCTTCCCGCGCCAGCTCCAGCGCAATCGCCAGCAGGTTCAGAGCGTACATGGCCATCCAGCTCGTCCCGTCCGACTGCTCGAGGTGGCCGCCGGTGGGCAGGGGCGCGCTGCGGTCGAAGACACCGATATTGTCCAGCCCAAGGAAGCCCCCCTGGAAGACGTTCATCCCCTCGGCGTCCTTGCGATTCACCCACCAGGTAAAGTTGAGCATGAGCTTGTGGAAGACGCGCTCGAGGAACTTGCGGTCGCCTGTGCCGCAGCGCTTCTTATCGATCTTATACACGCGCCAGGCCGCCCAGGCATGCACCGGGGGGTTCACGTCGCCGAAGGCCCATTCATAGGCTGGCAGTTGCCCATTCGGATGCATGTACCATTCGCGCAGCATCAACACCAGTTGTTCCTTGGCGAAGTCGGAATCGACCAGCGCCAGCGGGATGCAGTGGAAGGCAAGATCCCAGGCGGCATACCAGGGGTACTCCCACTTGTCCGGCATCGAGATCACATCGGCGTTGTACAGGTGAGTCCACTCGTGGTTGCGGCCGTGCAGCCGCTCGGCGGGCGGCTCCGGTCCGGCCGGGTCGCCTTTGAGCCAGCGACCCACATCGTAATAGTAGAACTGCTTGCTCCAGAGGAGCCCGGCGAACGCCTGACGCATGACGGTTCTGGCGTCGTCGGAGAGTGTTTGGGGGATCCTCGTCGCGTAGAACTCATCTGCCTCGCGCTGGCGCTCCCGGAAGACCCGGTCGAAGTCAGAGCCGAGGAGCTCCCCCTCGGTGGCTGATCGCTCCGCATC
>JACQEV010000381.1 GCA_016200385.1 Candidatus Methylomirabilota bacterium | reverse complement strand
TCATGATCGCCTGGTCGAGCATCTCCTGCTCGCCAATCTTCCAGCCCGCGCGCCTCCGTCCCAGCTCCTCTAGTCGTCATCATTCCACGCTGAAGCAATCTGCGCCGAGTGGCGCGCCTGGCGTGGGAGTTTCTTCACTCGTTCGACCATGAGGGGTTGGATATGCATACTCGGATGTTTGCGTGTGCTGTGCTGTTTGTACTCGTGTCCGGTGGATGGTCGCAGACGGCGTTCGCTGCGCCTACTGGAACTGAAATCGAGGACCTGAAAAAGCAGATGGCCCTGATGGAGGAGCAGTTGCGGTTCCTCCGTCAGAAGGTCGAGCGACTGGAGGCCAAGCCGGCCGTTGCAGCGCCGGAGGCGCCTGTTGAAAAACAGAATGGCAAGACTGAGCAAAGGCTGAAGGATCTCGAATTGCAAGTGGGACAGCAAAGGGCGGCGAGTAGAGGTCTCTTAGCTCCCTTCAACCCAAAGATCAGCGTCAAGGGTCTCTTTTCGGCCGCGATGTTTTCTGAGAGGGACACCCTGAACTTCGGCGACCACGACCCGCAGGTGCGGGGATTCAATGTCCAGAACGTCGAGTTGCACTTTCAGGGCACGGTCGATCCGTACTTTCAGGTGGACACCAATATCGTCACGACCATCAAAAAGGGCGACACGACGATCGAGTTGGAAGAAATGTACGGAACCAGTCTTGCCCTGCCGGCCAACCTGCAACTCGTGGCCGGACAGTATTTCACCCGGTTCGGTCGCCAAAACCGACAGCATCCCCATCAGTGGGATTTTGCAGATCAGCCGGTGATCCTCAACCGGATTTTCGGGCCGGATGGACTGCGCGGGCCTGGGGCGCAGCTCTCCTGGCTGGCGCCGACCCCGTTCTACTTGGAATTCATCGGGAGCGCACAGCAGGCGGAAGGAGAGATCGCCACCAGTTTTCTATCAAAGCCGGGCAAGACGGTGAGAGGCTATACATTGATTGATCGGCCGGTTCGGAAGGTCGGCGATCTCCTGTACATGCCTCGTGTCGTGACGTCTTTCAGCCTAACAGACGAGCTGACTGTGGCCATAGGCGGGTCGTCGCTTTTCGGTCCTAATGCCAGCGGCACGAATACCCGAACGAGCGTTTATGGAGGGGACCTGTACGTCAAATGGAAGCCGGTTGATCACGTCCAAGGCTTCCCGTTCGTGGCGTGGCAGACGGAGTATCTGCACCGGAACTACAACGCGGGTCCCGATGACGTCAATGGAATCCCCGCTTCCCGCCTGAAGGACTTTGGTTTCTACACGCAAGTACTGTACGGGTTTACGTATCGCTGGGTGGCCGGCCTCCGGGTGGACTATGCCAACGGCTCTGGCGGCGGTGATGCCGTGCCGTTTCTGGCGACACTCGCCCAACGGGACCTGGTGGATGAACGGTGGCGTTTCTCGCCGAACATGACGTTTTACCCGAGCGAATTCTCAAAATTCCGTCTCCAGTACAACCTGGATTTTGCCGACAGCCGGGGCCGCGAAGCGGTGCACGGCGTCTTCCTCCAGCTGGAGCTGAACATCGGCGAACATGGAGCGCACTCATTCTAAAAACCATTCGTTCTTGATGGAGGGTTTTGCGGCAATGAGATTTCCAATCAAAACGTTTTTCCTCATGGGACTGCTTGCGGCATCGTCGTTACCGGCATATGCCAAACTCAATGTGGTGGCCACGACGCCCGATCTCGGCTCGATCGCCCGCGAGGTCGGCGGTGACCGCGTGGAGGTCACCAGCTTGGCAAGGGGGACTGAAGACCCGCATTTCGTGGATGCCAAGCCAAGCTTTATCCGTATCTTAAACCAAGCCGATGCCGTGATCGAAGGGGGAGCCGATCTTGAGGTGGGCTGGCTGCCGCCGCTCGTGCTCAATGCCCGCAACCCCAAAATTCAACTCGGGCAGCCCGGCAGGATTGTCGCGGCAGAAGTGATCAGGCTGCTTGAAGTTCCGACCGGCCCGATCGATCGCTCCCTTGGGGACGTGCATCCGTTCGGCAACCCTCATTTCACGCTTGATCCGCTCAACGGCAAACTCATTGCGGGACGCATCAAGGAGCGGCTGTGCATGCTCTCGGCTCCCGACTGCCCAGTCTTCACGGCGAATGCGAAACAGTTTGAGGAGAAGATTGACAGCCGGTTGGCTCTCTGGCAAAAGCAGATGGCGCCCTTGCGCGGAACCAAAGTGGTGACGTACCACAAGTCCTATAGCTACCTGGCCGAGCGGTTCGGTCTGCAGGTGCTCAACACCATCGAGCCGAAGCCGGGGATCCCACCCTCCGCGGCCCATGCGCGGGATCTCGTCGCGCAGATGAAGGGAGCGGGCGTCGCGCTGATCCTGCTGGAGCCGAACCACGAGCGCAAGACACCGGCGTTTCTCTCGCAGGAAACAGGGGCCCGGGTGGTCTTAATCCCGTCGATGGTGGGCGGCGCCAAAGAGGCCGGCGATTATCTGGCGCTGTTCGAGTACATTGTGAAGGCAATGCTGGAGGCTATGAAAGAGAGACAGCCGTGAACCACGACACGCTCATTCGCCTCAGGGAGGCTTCCGTCGGCTACAACGGAACGCCTGTTCTTGCAGACGTCGATCTTGAAATAACGCGGGGAAGTTTCGTCGGCGTGCTGGGGGCCAACGGCTCCGGCAAGTCCACGCTCCTGAAGACCATCGTGGGCATTCTGCCGGTCCTCAAGGGCCGCTTGGAATCTCCGGTGGGCCGGCCGCGATTCGGCTACGTGCCCCAACGCGATACCCTGGATGCCGTTTATCCGTTGACGGCATTCGAGGTGGCGCTTATGGGCACGTATGGCGGGCTTGGTTCGTTGAATTTTGTCCGGCAGGAGATGCGAGAGCGAACCCTGGAGGCCCTCGCTGAAGTGCGGGCTGAAGG
>JACQEV010000380.1 GCA_016200385.1 Candidatus Methylomirabilota bacterium | reverse complement strand
GAACTCAACACAGTTCAAGCTTATTCACCATCTCACGATTGTATCTGCCAAATCAAAGGAGAGTCACCGCCCGAAACATCATTGCCCTAAGACTAAGACTCAGATCTCGCGCACCGACTTCGCCGCCGTTATCGGGGACTGATCGTGCACATTGAGGGGTGCGACGGGGCAGCAGACGTGGTCGCCGCCATTACGTCGCGTTACTCTAAACCGCGCGAACGATCCCTCGTTGTGGAATGAGAGGAGTTCGGCCGAGCTGTCTGGTACGAAAGGGAGGAGCCTCGCTGCTCCATGTCGGACGCCGGGCTACCCCCAGAGGGAGGGAAGAAACATGATTGGTGCAAACGGTAATGCCACCTGCAGCGACCGAATGAAGGAACTGCACGCACACATCGAGAAACAACGTCAGCGGCGACAGAGTAACAAAGTCCTCCACGCCCATCCTTCCCCCCTCTTCTGGCTCGAGCGGGATGTGCCCGTGAAAGGGCTGATGATCGAACGGAGGGTGGCGAACGCGGCGATCCCAAAGCGCGTCAACTTGTATGTGGGCAGCCCATACTGCCTCCCCACCAATCCTGACAGGTGCGGCTTCTGCCTGTTTCCCAGCGAGGTGTTCCAGGGGCAGCATCAGTTGGATACGTATCTGGGGTACCTCGAGCGGGAGGGCCGGAGGTATCAGGAGTTCTTCGACGGCGATGAACTGGCCAGCATCTATTTCGGGGGAGGGACATCGAACCTCTACAAGCCGGATAATTATCGCAGACTCTTTGAGATCGTGAGAGGGGTCTTCCCGACGATCCCAAGAGGCATCGAGATCACCCTGGAAGGGATTCCCCAGCTCTTCACCCGAGAGAAGCTCGAGGCGATGAAAGCAGCCGGGGTCAACCGGATCAGCATGGGTGTGCAGCAGCTCGATGATGAGATGATCAAGCTGAGCGGCCGCAAGCAAAAGGCCAAGCATGCGTTCCAGGCGCTTGAGTGGTGCCAGGAGCTGGGCCTTCAGAGCAGCGTCGATCTCATTTTCGGGTGGCCGAGACAGACGATCGAGCTAATGCTCAAGGACCTTGACGCGATCGTTCGAACCGGCATCCGTCACATCACCCATTACGAACTGAACGTGGCGGGCCGGACCGACTTCTCACGCAATCACCGAGATGAGCTCCCGTCCACCGAACAGAACCTCGAGATGTATCGCGTATCCAAGCAGTTCCTGGAGAGCCAGGGGTTCCGACAGGTGACTGCGTACGATTGGGAGAAACCGACTGCCGACCTGCCCGGCGAGTATCTCTTTGAGGAGAACATGCGTCACTTCTTCAGCTGCGACGGAGAGAGGGGGATCGTCGGGTGCGACATGTGGGGCTGGGGATTCGCCGGCGTGTCCTACTTCCTGGGGACGCCGGAGATGCCGGGTTGGACCTACATGAACTGCACTAGGGTGGGAGAGTACTTCAATCGTCTCGATGAAAGTCGATTCCCCGTTGAACGAGGGTTCTACTTTACACAGAAAGACCTCCGGATCGCCTGGCTCTTCCAAACGCTCCAAGGGATGAGCGTGAATCTACCGGTCTACAAGGGGGTTTTTGGCCTCGATATCCTGGAAGAGTACGCCGATATCTGGCAGGCACTGATCGAGAGAGGATGGGTCGAGATCACCAAGGAGAAGGCTACGCTGGTGGGTGATGGGGTCTTCTACACCCCCCTGATCCAGAGCCTGTTCGCACACAAGCGCATGGAGGAGATGAGAAAGGGCAAATCCGTAGCGGGAGCCGTTCTGGAGGTCGTCTCGGAGGCTCCGCAGCCATCCGCGATGCGCAAGCCCACCGAACCGGAACAGCTTCCCGAGGAACTCACCCCGGTCTCGGAGATCAAGACAGGGGGCTCAGGGGTGACTCCCGGTTCGCACCCGGTCACAAACCGACATCGCGAGTTGGGGGAGCCCGAGCACTATCGCGAGCGGACGAAGGATGGCGTTGAACTCGCGCTCCTCAGGATTTCTCACGATATCCGGCAGGAGATTCCAGTGCTTCTGACTCACGGGACTTTCTCCAATGCCCAGGTCTGTACCAGGCTGGCCAGACACCTCGCCGAGGATGGTTTCGACTGCTGGATCCTAGAGCTGAGAGGTCACGGTCGAAGCGAGGTGGGCCCCGTCCAACCTGACTTCGAACGATTCAGCGAGTTTGACGTGCCCGCCGGGCTGCATGCGGTACGGCAAAGGACCAACAAGAAGCAGGTCTTTTGGGTCGCGCATAGCGGTGGCGGGCTTGTGCTCCTGATGCACCTGGCCCGGAATCCTGAGGCACACGCACAGATCAGGGGGGTCGTGACACTAGCCAGCCAAGCAACCGAGGCGGGCGCAACCTTGGCTGGCCAGGCCAAGATCGCACTCGGCGCCATGACAAATAACATGCTTGGGTACGCCCCTGGCCCACTGCTCGGCTTGGGGCCGGAGAATGAGTTCAAGGGCGTGATGAACCAGTGGTTCCGCTGGAATTGGGATGGCCGATGGACCGGAAAAGATGGCTTCGACTACCTCGAGGCCCTCAGGCGGGTCGAGACCCCTGCGCTCTGCTTCGCGGGGGGCGGGGATCGGTTCATCGCCCCTTATCGCGGTTGCCGCCGGTTGTACGATGGGCTTGGAAGTCTCGATAAGCGAATGGCGTTGTGCGCCAAATCGGAAGGGTATGGCGAGGATTACAGCCACTCGCGACTCATTGCGAGCCGTCGCGCACAGCAGGAGATCTGGCCCACCATCTCGGAATGGCTGATGAAAAGGGCATGATCGCTGCAGGTTCGGTCGAGGCTGGGGCGAGTCGAAGGCGAGCTAGTGCCGTTCCAACGTGTTCGGACAAATCGCAAGATTATGGTACGACCGATCCAGATGCCTGCGGGTCATTTTATCGTTAGGCGGATAACGTTGGAACGGCACTAGTACTTGATTGCCATAATACACGTACGTCCTTCCCGCAGTCCTTAAGCGGGAATCGATTGATTTTGCTTGATTTCCGCTTTCACGGGTATGACAATGTATGTGCGCTAACTTTCGCAATCAAGTACTAGATCTTCTCGCGCAGTTCCATCCCCTCCGCCACAAGTGCCATGACTTCGGGGTACTGAAAAGGCTTATTCAAGACCAGATCCACCCCGGACTCCTTCATCTTCCTCCGGTCGAGCGTGAGGCCCCATCCCGTGACGAGGGCAACGGGGGTCTTGGGGGCTATCCCCTTGACGGCTGCTGCAACCTCCCAGCCCGAACAATCCGGCATCCCCAGATCCGTGAGAACGAGATCGAAGGCATCCTGACGGAAGAGGCGGATCCCCTCCCTGCCGCCCGCCGCTTTCACCACGGTATGACCGGCCGCCTGGAGGATATCTGAGAGGAGTTCGCGGACCATTCCATCATCATCGATGACAAGAATACGTCCCGGCTTGGCGGATGGTATGAGTTTCGGTTGAGGGGCCGGGCGGAGCTTGGCGGGAATCGGCAGCTTGATCAGCATCGTCGTTCCCTGCCCGGGATGACTCTCCACATTGATGTCGCCGTTGTGCCCTCTGATGATCCCATACGAGACGCTCATCCCGAGCCCAGTCCCCTTGACCCCCTTGGTGGTGAAGAAGGGATCAAAGATCCTGGCTCTTACATCGCCGCTCATCCCGATCCCCGTGTCAGACACGCTCAAGCAGACCCACCCGCCTGCTTCCTCGGTCTTGAAGGTGAGCTTCCCTCCCTCTGGCATGGCCTCAATGGCATTGAAGATCATGTTGGTCAGAACCTCCCGGAGTTCCGAGATATTTCCCATCGCGGGAGAGATGTTGCCATAGTCGGTTGCGACCTCGATCGTCACGCCGGCCAAGTTGGCCTCGTCCTTCCACCTGGCCTCGGTGATGGCGAGGGCATCCTTGATGGCCTGGTTGAGGTCCACCGGGAAGAACTCTTCTTCTCGGCGTTTCCGAGTGAAATGCTGCAGGCGGCGGACAGTATTGGCCCCGTCCAGCGCCGCTTTCTCGATAGCCTCGAGACCTCGGTGTGTCTCCTCGTCCCGTTCGGCTCGACGGAGGAGCTGGGCCCGACCCAAGATAGCGCCCAGGATGTTATTGAAGTCGTGGGCCACGCCCGACGACATCTCGCCCAAGGCATGAAGCCGTTCGGCCCGCAGAAGCTGTTGCTCCAGTTGCTTCCGCTCTGTGATATCTCTCGCGATTCCCTGCCAGCCGGTCACCCGACCGGCGGCATCCCGAACGGTGACGGTCCCGATCTCGACCCGAACGATGCCGGAGTCACCTTTCTTGATCATATCCAGCTCATAGAAGCTGAATGGGTCCTTTCCCCTTGCCGTCTTAATGAAGATCTCCTGAGCCTGGCG
>JACQEV010000056.1 GCA_016200385.1 Candidatus Methylomirabilota bacterium | reverse complement strand
TGGGAACCGAGGGGATGAAGGCCTCGCTGATAAGCCGCGAGATCGTGGCCGACTCGATCGAACTGGTCGCTCGCGGTCACCTGTTTGATGCCCTCGTCGCCATCTCCGGTTGCGACAAGACGATCCCTGGCACGGTGATGGCGTTGAGTCGCCTGAACCTCCCGGGTCTCATGCTCTACAGCGGCTCCATCGCATTCGGGGAGTACCGGGGCCGCCACCTCACGATTCAGGATGTCTTTGATGCCGTGGGCGCCTACAATGCGGGCAAGATGCCGGCGGAGGAGCTGCGCGCCATCGAGACGCACGCCTGCCCTGGCGCGGGCGCCTGCGGCGGCCAGTTCACCGCCAACACGATGTCCACCGCCTTCGAGATGCTCGGCATCTCGCCGATGGGGTGGAGTGGTGTGCCGGCGATGGATGCGCGGAAGGAAGAGGTGGCGTTCGAGACCGGCAAACTGGTCATGGATCTGTTGCGGCGAGGAATCACCCCAAAACAGATCATCACGCGCAAGGCCCTCCAGAATGCGATCGCCGGCGTGATGGCGACCGGTGGATCCACCAACGCCGTGCTCCACCTGCTCGCCGTTGCCAAGACCGCTGGGGTCAAGCTGTCGATCGATGACTTCGACCGGATCTCGAGGAAAACCCCGGTCCTGGCAGATCTGAAGCCCTGGGGGCGCTTCACTGCCCCGGAGATGTACAGCGCCGGGGGGATGCCGGTGGTGGCCAAGCGCCTCCTGGATGCTGGCATCCTGCACGCCGATGAGCTCACGGTCACCGGCAAGACGATCGGCGAGGAGGCTCGGGCAGCCCGCGAGACACCCGGGCAGCAGGTCATCCGCCCGCTCAGCAACCCGCTGAAGCTGACAGGCGGCCAGGTGATCCTGAGGGGTGCCCTCGCGCCCGACGGGTGCGTGGCCAAGGTCGCGGGCCACGAGCGGATGGTGCATCGCGGTCCGGCGAGGGTCTTCGATCGCGAGGAGGATTGCTTCGCCGCGGTGAAGGCCGGGAAGATCAAGGCCGGTGATGTCGTCGTGATCCGCTACGAAGGGCCGAGGGGGGGGCCCGGGATGCGCGAGATGCTCGGCGTCACCGCTGCCCTCGTGGGCGCCGGGCTGGGGGAATCGGTGGCGCTGCTGACCGACGGCCGCTTCTCGGGCGCCACGCACGGCCTGATGGCCGGCCACGTCGCACCGGAGGCAGCAGTGGGCGGTCCGATTGCCGCGCTTCGCAACGGCGACATCATTGTCTTCGACATCAAGAAGCGTCGGCTCGACGTAGAACTGCCGGCCGCCGAGATCAAGCGCCGACTCCGGAAGTGGAAGTCGCCCGCACCCCACTACAAGAGCGGCGTGATGGCCAAGTATGCGCGCCTGGTGGCTTCGGCCTCGGAGGGCGCGGTCACCGACTGAAGAAGGGCCTCAAGGCCTTCAGCCGAGCTCGCGTATCGTCCAAAGGGAACGGCCCAAGTGATGGGCCGTTCGTCGTCACGGGCCTCCGGCGCCGAGTGATGAGGGTTGCTGATGGTGAGGGAGGCGAAGAGACTCTATGGAATGGCTGTGGGATCTCCTACATAGGATTTACGATGTGGAGGCCTTGGTTCGCGTCGGCGGGCTCATGGCCCTGATCGCCATCGTGTTCGTGGAGACCGGTCTCTTTGTCGGCTTCTTCCTGCCGGGGGATTCCCTCCTTGTCACCGCAGGGCTGTTCGCAGCCAGCGGGCGTCTGAACTTGTGGAGTCTCTTCCTCTTTGTCAGCCTGGCCGCCATCATAGGCGATACGGTAGGGTACACCATCGGGGCGAAAACCGGACCCAGACTCTTCACCCGAGACGATTCCCTGCTCTTCCACAAGAAGCACCTCATCACCACCAAAGAGTTTTATGATCGGTACGGGGGGGTTACCATCATCATCGCCCGCTTCATGCCCATTGTCCGCACCTTTGCTCCCGTGGTAGCCGGGGTGGGGGGTATGGAGTACAGACGATTTGTCTTCTATAATGTCATGGGGGGTATCGGCTGGGTCGTGAGCATGACCTCCCTCGGCTACTTCCTCTGTAAGTCGGTCCCAGATATTGACCAGCATATCCATCTCGTCATCGCAATCGTTATCTTCGTTTCGTTGCTCCCAGGGATCATTAAACTTGCCAGGGAAAAATGGAAGGTGCGCGGGACTGCCTTGTAATGCCCTAGTGCCGTTCCAACGTGAGGCGCCGCCTCGTAGGGGCGACCCAGCGGGTCGCCCCTACGAGGCGGCAATGGTCGCGACCGCGCGGAACGGCAAAGTCGCCATACATAGTTGGGACGGTACGAGCAGGCGACCTCGGCGCGCTGCTCGCCGCTCTCGCGGCGTCGTGAGTGCTCAGGAACCGACCCTCCCGCTGACTACCGGCGGGGGGGTCATCCTGTTTTTGAGAGCCTAGAACTGTTGCTTGAGAATCTGGTGGCGTGATCACCATGTCTCTGCAGGGAAGAGCCCACGATACCTGGATGGCCCTCGCACACCGCTATCCCTGGGTCCGCTGGATGACCACGTGGGGCCTTTCCCTTGTGTCGTTCCTTTCCGGTCTCCTCACGCTCATGGTCTTCCGACGCGGCATCGATCATTTTTCCTGGATTCTGGGCGGCCTGCTCCTGCTATGGGTAGGCGGGGTCGCCTTTGCGCATCTGCGGCAGGTGCTCGATGCGCGCAACCGTCGCATGATGAGAATCGTGATGGATTTCACCATTCAGAGCCTTCACCACGACCTCTTGCTGTTCCTCTTGCCCATCTACTACGCGAGCACGACACTCTCGTCGCGCAACGCCCTTTTCTTTTTCCTGCTCCTGGCGGCGGTGATCCTCACAGCCATCGACCCGTGGTATCAAGCGACGATCCTTCGCTACCGGTGGGCCGCCCCCGCCCTGTTCGCGTTCGGGTTTTTCGCCTCGATGAACGTTGGGCTGCCGCTGATCTGGGTGCGGAGCGCCTGGGCACTCGTCTTGAGTGCCCTGCTGAGCCAGCTCGCCTTGATCCCTGCCCTCCGCCGAGGGTTTACCCAATCCTGGCGCAACGCCGTCCTGGTCGCGACTCTGGTGGGATTGCTGGCGGCCTCCATCATCTGGTCGATCCGATATTGGGTCCCTCCTGCGCCCCTTTACCTCTCGGGCGCCACGTTTGCCCGATCCGTCGAGGGTCTCCAGCCGGTGGAACCAGTTCGCAAGGTGTCGGCAGCCGACCTGCAGGCATGGGGCGGCCTGGCCTGTTTCACCGCAATCTCCGCGCCCGCCGGGCTACGTGAACAGATCTACCACGTTTGGTGGAAGGACGGCACCCCCGTCACGAGGATCGCTCTGTCGCCGATCAGGGGAGGCCGACCCGGGGGGTATCGCACCTTCTCGAAGAGATCAGACCTGGGAGCCGACCCGGTAGGGCGCTGGATGGTGGATGTCCTTACCGCCGAGGGACAGCTCATTGGTCGTGTGAGGCTGGTCGTCACACCCTGAGCAGGGCAATTAGGCCGTTGACTATCCCCGCCATTGAAGGAGCTGATTGAGGCGCGTTCACTGCCGCGAAGTGCTCGCGTTCATCTGGAACTGCGGGCTCGTTCGACGGGACTCGGGGTGCGCGGTTCAGCGCCGGGAGAATAAGCGGGACAGAAAGCGTGGCAGGTCTCGTTTGGCCATCCCCTCGCCGATCCACCCGCTTCTGATGAACCAGATGAGCATAACCAAGGGGGTGATCGCCATGGCGATCATGCTTGTCCAGAATACCCAACTCCAGGAATAGGGCATCAGCGCGAAATTCATGCCGAAGAAGCCTGTGATGAAGGTGATAGGCATGAAGATGGTGGCGATAAGGGTGAGGCGTTTCATCACGTCGTTCAACCGATTCGAGATGGTAGCCAGGTAGGCATCCAGCATGTTGCTCACCAGGTCCCGGTAGGACTCGACAATCTCATTGGCTCGAATCAAGTGGTCATGGAGATCGCGGAAGTACGCCGCCGACTTCGGATCAAGGTAGGAATAGTCTCGGCGACTGAGCGCGTTGTAGACCTCCCGTTGAGGGCTGACGAGCTTGCGAAGATCGACCAGCGCCCGCTTCATGGCAAAGATCTGGTGCAGGCGCTCCTGGGTGGGCCGCTGCACCACTTCATCTTCCAGATCGTCTATCTCCTCTTCCAGCGCATCCAGGGCAGGAAAGTAGGTGTCTGCTAATAGATCGCAGATGCGGTAGAGAATAAAGCTGGCGCTACCGTCGAAAGGCTTCGGCGTCGCTATCACCTGGTCGAAGGCCCGCTTTATCGCGTCCACAGGCCCATCGTGCACGCTCAGGACCCAGTTCTTTCCAAGTGCGATATCGACTTCGTCGGCAGGGATCTCTTCACCCTGCCTCGGTCTCAAGCCGTGGACGACGACGAAGATGTAGTCGTCAAACTCTTCGAGCTTTGGCCGCTGGTTCTTGTGCACCAGATCTTCGATCGTGACGGGGTGGAGCGCGAACTGGCGGCCAAGCGGCTCCAGCGACTCCGATGCCTCCCCCTCGAGGTCCACCCACAGACAGGCAGATGGGTTCTCGCGGAGTTCGTCCAGGTGAGGGAGATCGACTCTCTCTTCAACCTTCCCGTCGCTATGCCGATAGAACACCCTCTGCATCCAGGTCTCCCCGAATCTGGCCGAAGGGAGTGATCGGATCGGTCGGATCGAAAAAGAGAATTCTGCCCAGTGTGGGATGCTGCATGGTAGCAATCAGGGAAGGATCGGTTAAGCCGTCAGGCAATTTGACAGCCATGATCGCATGGTTGAATGCGTGACGGGCAGGCGAATCGGGAGTGACGGAGCCGCGCTGGGTGTTAATCACGACATGGTAAGAATCAACTCCGATCTCGCGCAGCATCGACCGCATGAGCGTTGCCTTGTCCTTGCAGTCCCCATAGCGGTGCTGGAAGACGTCCGACGCAGCATGAGGTTGCCACCCGCCTATGCCGAGCTCAATGGCTACGTAGCGGATGTCGTGTTGCACGAATTCAGACACCGAACGCATCTTGTCCAGCACTGAGTTTTTCGAAGCGGTGAGCGAGCCGGTCTTCTCCTTGATCTGCGTTGAAGCATCGAGCCGGTCGCTGAGCAGGCCGGAATACC
>JACQEV010000055.1 GCA_016200385.1 Candidatus Methylomirabilota bacterium | reverse complement strand
TCTGACCCCAGCCATCGAGGGAATGACCGGCGCCGTGTATGCTGCCGAATCGCTGCTGGCAAAGAACCCTGGTTACTTCATGCCGCAGCAGTTTGTGAACCCGGCCAACCCGGAAATCCACCGCCAGACCACGGCTCGGGAGATTCTGAAGGCCACCCAGGGGCAGATCGATGCCTTTGTGGCTGGGGTCGGTACCGGCGGGACCATCACTGGAGTAGGCGAGGTATTAAAAAAGGAAGTTCCGGGCGTCCAGGTGATCGCGGTGGAGCCGGCAAAGTCTCCTGTCCTACTGGGAGGGAGGGCTAGGCCTCATGGGATCCAGGGGATCGGTGCCAGCTTCGTCCCCGGAGTCCTGAATGTGGAAATCCTTGACGAGATCATCGCGGTCGAGGACGAGGACGCCTATCGGATGGCCTCCCGCTTGACCAAAGAGGAGGGTCTCCTGGTGGGGATCTCGGCCGGGGCCAATGTCTTCGCCTCGACGGTGGTGGCTGAACGGCTTGGAGTCGGGAAGGTTGTGGTCACGGTGCTCCCCGATACAGGGGAGCGGTATCTGACGATCCCATTCTGACTCTAGCAGGAGCCAAACCATGAATGCGTATCGCGCTCTAGAATCATCCCGTCGGTGGGAATCAGCGGGGGGTGAGATGTCGATGGCGATCCGTGTCTATATTCCGACTCCATATCGGAGGCTGACGCGGAATCAACCATTCGTCGAAGGGCATGGGGACAATCTGACGGAACTCCTGGAGGATCTGGAGAGGCGCTTTCCGGGGATCCGTGACCATGTCTTCAACGAGGTTGGCGAGATTCATCGTCACATGAACGTGTATGTCAACAATGTGCCGGCCGAGGAGCTCGGGGGAAAACGGACAGTACTCAAGGACGGAGACGAAGTAGCCCTGATCCCGGCCATGGCGGGTGGGGCGGTGCCTTTTAGCGAGGAGCAGATCCGCCGCTACAGTCGCCATATCATCCTCCCTGAGGTGGGCGGCAAGGGGCAGCGCAAGCTGTTGAACAGTTCCGCCCTCCTGGTGGGGGCGGGCGGCCTGGGCTCGCCCGCGGCCCTCTACCTTGCTGCAGCCGGTGTCGGTCGGCTCGGCATCATCGACGCCGATGTCGTGGACATGAGCAATCTGCAGCGGCAGATTCTTCATCACGTGGACGACGTGGGACGACCGAAGGTCCAGTCCGCGGTCGAGTCCATCGCCCAGCTCAACCCCGACGTGAAGGTCGAGCCGTTTCAGGCCCTCCTGTCCTCAGAAAACGCGAAGGAGATCATCAGCCAGTATGACATCGTGGTGAACGGCTGTGACAACTTCCCGACCCGTTACCTGGTCAATGATTGCTGTGTGTTCCTCAAGAAACCCCTGGTGGACGGCAGCATCTTCAAGTTCGAAGGACAGGTGACGGTGTTTGCTCCGGGCCAAGGCTGCTACCGCTGCCTGTACCCCGCCCCTCCGCCTCCGGGGCTCGTCCCGAGTTGCCAGGAGGCCGGTGTCCTGGGCGTCCTGTGTGGCATCGTCGGGAGTCTGCAGGCGATCGAGGCGATCAAGCTGCTCCTTGGGCTCGGCGACTCGCTGGCCGGACGCCTTCTGTTCATCGATTCGTTAGGGATGGAGTTCCGGCAGGTCAAGGTGCGGCGTGACCCGAACTGCCCGGTCTGCGGGGATTATCCGACCATCACCGACCTGATCGACTACCACGAATTCTGCGGGGTTCCTGCCGCCGGTCACTAAGGAGACGAGGGGCGAGACGATGCTACTTACGATTGCCCTGGGGTTGCTCGTTGGAGTTGCCTTCGGATACGCGCTTCAACGCGGCCGCTTCTGCATGAACTCCACGTTCCGCGATATTCTAGTGGCGCGCGATCTTACCCTGCTTCGAGCCTACTTTCTGGCCCTCTTGATCCAGATGGTCGGGGTCAGGGCGATGTCGGCGTTGGGCTGGTTCGAGTTGGGCATTACTCCCTTTTTCTGGGAGGCCACCCTGCTGGGCGGCTTCGTCTTCGGCCTGGGCATGGCCTTCTCTGGCGGCTGAGCGAGCGGCAGCACTTACCGGTCCGGTGAGGGGATGGTGGGATCGATCATCGCGTTGCTCGGATTTGCATTCGGCATCACCATGACGAGCGCCGGCGTGCTTGAGCCGGTCCAGACTGCCCTCCGGAGCTGGGTGGTCGAGATGGACGGGGAGCCGGCCACCCTGGATCGTCTCTTCCACGTGAACCCATGGGTCCTGGTCGCCCTTTTTCTGGCGGCAGGCGGATGGTGGCTCCTGAGAAGCCCGGCAGGCGGATATCAGAGAGGGTGGAGTTGGACAAGGAGTGGGGTCACGATCGGCCTGATCGCGACCATCGCCTGGCCGATTTCCGCGCTGACGGGGAGGGACTATGGCCTCTCGATCACCGAGGGGATCCGGTCGATCTCGGGCTTCCTGTTCACGGGCGACACGGATCCGCTCACATGGGGCAGCTTCATGTGGTTGGGGATCATCCCGGGCGCCTACCTGGCGGCGCGGTCGCACGGAGAATTCGCCTGGCGCGCGCCCGGCGCGCAACGTCTCCTGCAGGCCCTCGGCGGTGGCTTGCTCATGGGCGTGGGCGCCGGGATCGCCGGCGGATGTAACATCGGCCATGGCCTGACCGGGATCCCACTCTTTGGCCTAAGCAGCCTGACGGCCACACTGAGCATTGTCTTGGGAGTCTGGACCGGCGCCTATCTCCTGTTTGGGAGTGTGGCATTTGAAAGGGGAGTCCGAAGTGCGCAACGCGCGTAGTATCTGGATTGGTTCTCTGACAGCCATCGTTCTTTCCTGGGTTTCGGCGGTGCCGCAGGCGCTGGCGACCGCAACCAACGGATATGCCAACCCGCAGCTTCTCATCGAGACAGAGACGCTGGCGAACCACTTGGCCGAGACAGGGTTGCGGGTTGTGGACATTCGCACGCCGGAAGAATACGCCAGTGGCCACATCCCCGGCGCCGTGCATCTGGCCTGGCAGGCCCTGGACGATCTCAAGGCCAATCAGCAGGGCCTTCCGATCCCCAAGGCTCGGGCAGAGGAGCTCTTCGGCGGACTGGGCATCGGCGAGGGCACCAGGGTGGTTGCCTATGATGGCCCAAAGACCCCGTTCGGCGCGGCGCGCCTCTTCTTCGTCCTGGAGTTTTTCGGCCATGACAAAGTACAGGTGTTGAACGGGGGCTTCCCGAAGTGGACGCGAGAGGGTCGCCCCGTCTCTACCGAGGTGCCGACACCGCTTAAGGCCGCCTTCGTCGCCCGGCCACGTCCAGAACTCTTGGCCACCGCCGAGGATGTGCGAAGTCGGCTTGGCAACCCGAAGGTATGCCTCCTGGATGCCCGATCGGCTAAAGAGTACACCGGAGAAGATCTTTGGGCTCTGCGAGGCGGTCGGATTCCAGGGGCCGTCAATGTGGACTATCTCAACACCATGCGGCGGGATGATCACACGTTCAAGAGCGCGGAGGAGTTGCGAAAGATCTTCGAGGCCGCCGGGGTGACTCCGGACCGGGAGACGATCACCTATTGCCAGACCGGCGCCAGGGCCGCCCACGACTACTTTGTGCTGCGGCTCCTGGGATATCAGAAGCTCAAAAACTACGACGCCTCATGGTCCGAATGGGGGAATTCCGAGACTCTGCCGATCGAGGAATAAGGTGGAGGGAAGAGATGGCGCAACGTTCGCTCGATGTGACCGGAGAGATTTGCCCCTATCCGTTGATCATGACCAGGAAAGAGATGGGGAAGCTGCAAAAGGGCGATCAATTGGTCGTGACCGTCGATTACGCGAAGTCAGCCGAAGACATCCCCAGGTGGGCGAAGGAAGAAGGGCACGCCGTTCTGGCGGTTCGGGAGATGGGCGGAAGCCAATGGGAAATCGTGCTGGAAAAGGCGTAGCTTTCGTCTCGGATTCGCTGCAGGCCGGTCGGGTGCGACGTCCTGAACTCGAGGGATCGTTGTGATCGCGGTGGGCCTCCTCAGGTTGATTCTGATCTGCCTGACACTTGCAGGGCTGGCATTCGCTGCGCACGCGAACGCGGCTGGCCGGGTCTACACCGCGAATATGGAATCCGGCACCGTCTCTGTCATCGATCCCGACTTGATGAAAGTCGTTGTCACGATCGATGCCAGAGGGTATCAAACCGACGACCTTCTCCTGGCGCCCGATCAATCCAGGCTCTTTGCGACCAACATGCACAATGGGACCTTGCTGGTGGTCGAGACCGTCACTCACGAAGTGATCGCCACGATTCCGACAGGGAGGGCGGCCCACGCCCTCGCCCTGACCCCAGATGGGAAACGGGTCTGGGTGGTGAACGGGGAAGAAGAGTATTTAACGGTTGTGGATGTTCCCTCATTGAAGATCGTAGGACGGGTTGACCTGGGTCATATCATCGGCACAGGCTACATCCGATTCACTCCTAATGGGACGCGGGCTTTCGTGACTAATCCAACTCTCGGCACAATGTCCGCGATCGATGTGGCCTCAAAGAAAGTGATTGCGACGATCGAAGTCGGGAAGCATCCGACCTTCATTCAGGAGACGTCGGACGGCCGGCGAATCTGGGGCACGGATACCGGCGGCGACGAGATCTATGCCCTTGATGCATTCAGCAACAGATTACTGGGGAAATTGACAGTTGGGATGGCTCCGAACCATCTCGCCATCGTCGGTGATACTCTCTATGTGACGGTGGGAGGGACGAACGAGGTGGCGGTGGTCGGCGATGTGATGGGTCAGGTCAGCGTGAAGGGGCGAATCAAGGTCGGCGGGAAGCCCTGCGGGATCAGGCCCAGCCCGGATGGGAAACGCCTCTATGTCACAAGTGAAGGGACCAACGAGCTGAATGTGATCGACATCTCGGCTCAGAAGGTGATCGGGACGGTTCCAGTTGGCAGGAGGCCCGTTGCGGTCGTGACGGCTCGATAGGTTTCCCCTGGGAGGAAGGCGAATGAGTGATAGGCATCAACAGGTAGCCGAGCTTCTCGATCTGAAGGGAGAAGTCTGCCCTTATACCTTCGTGAAGAGCAAGTTGGCGCTCGAGGAGATGGAAAGCGGCCAGGTGCTCAGGGTCATCGTGGATAACCCCGGCTCGGCCGCGAATGTCCCCAGGAGCCTGAGCAGTGAGGGACATCAGATCCTGCATGTTGAGAAACTGAACGACACGGACTGGGCCATCACAGTCAAAAAGGGCTGACACGTGCAGCGTCAGCCCCTGAGCCACCACCCGGCGGCGAGCGGTAGTGAGGAAAGGGGCCCTTCGGACAACCTGGGGGTTGAGGCGACCCACAGACTGGACTGAACGACAAAGGGGACATGGATGAGAACAGCGGATCTTCTTGAGGCTATCGGTAATACGCCATTAGTGGAGCTTCCACGGGTCAGTCCAAAGAAGGGGGTCCGGATCTTCGCCAAGATGGAGGGACACAACCCCACCGGCAGCCTCAAGGACCGGATCGCAAAATACATGATTGAGCAGGCCGAGCGGAGCGGCGAGCTTACGAAGGACAAGGCGATTCTGGAGCCGACGAGCGGCAACACCGGCATCGCGCTGGCCATGATCGGGCGGAGGAAGGGGTATAAGGTCAAGGTGGTGATTCCGGAGAATGCCACACCGGAGCGCCGCCAACTCCTGGAGATCTTTGGCGCCGAGATGATCTATTCTGATGGGACAAAAGGGAGCAACGGCGCCATCGAGCTGGCTCAGAAGCTTGTGGCGGAAGACACGTCGCTCTATATGCCCTTCCAGTACGGCAATCCGGCCAACCCTCTGGCCCACTATGAGACCACGGCCGTGGAGATCTTGAACGACCTGCCGGACGTCGATGTCTTCGTGGCAGGCCTTGGCACCGGCGGGACACTGATGGGTGTCGGCCGCCGGCTGAAGGAAGTCAATCCCAAGACCAAAGTCATTGCCGTCGAGCCTCATCCGGGTGACTTGGTCCAGGGCCTGCGCAGCCTCGAGGAGGGCTTCATCCCGCCGATCTTGGACACACGCTTGTTGGACGGCAAGATCATGGTCGACTCCCGGTGCGCCTTTGCCGCGACCAGGGATCTGACAACCAAGGAAGGGATCTTCGCAGGCGTATCCTCCGGGGCTGTCGTTCACGTCGCGGTACGGATGGCGCATCGGATGGAGAAGGGAAACATCGTCGTGATCCTCTGCGATGGTGGATGGAAGTATGTGAGCCTGGGCGTTTGGCATAAAGAGTTCCCAGCGTTGGGCGAGAACATGTACAGTCACCTCTGGTGGTAGGATGGACCTGACCGAGCAG
>JACQEV010000054.1 GCA_016200385.1 Candidatus Methylomirabilota bacterium | reverse complement strand
TCAACATCATGGAGTTCTGCAAGGCCTTCAACGCTCAGACGTCAGCCCAGGAGGGCCTCGTCATCCCCGTTGTCATTACGATCTATGGGGACCGGTCGTTCAGCTTCGTCACTAAAACTCCCCCGGCGGCGGTCCTGTTAAAACAGGCTGCTGGCATCGCTCAGGCTTCCAAGGAGCCCAACCGCGTGAAGGTGGGGAAGGTGACAAGAAAGCAGGTGGAAGAGATCGCCAGGACGAAGATGCCGGACTTGAATGCGCTGTCCCTTGAATCGGCCGTGAGGATTATCGAAGGAACCGCAAGGACCATGGGGATCGAGGTGGTCTAGGAACTAGGGTTGAGGGTAGAGGGTATAGGGTCAAGATAGGAAGGAACGCTGGCGCTCTACTGAACCCTAGACCCTAACCCCCATACCCTGCTCTTGTGGGGTGGAACATGGCGAGAATCGGGAAACGTTATAAAGCGGCTGCTGAGGCGGTCAGGCAGGCAGGCTCCAGCGATCTGGCCAGCGCTATTGGGGTCGTGAAGTCGAATGCCAAGTCAAAGTTCGATGAAACAGTCGAGATCGCTGTTCGCCTGGGAGTTGATCCAAAGCATGCTGATCAAATGGTCAGGGGCACGGTGGTCTTGCCCCATGGAACAGGGAAGGGGGTCCGGGTACTGGTTTTCACCAAGGGTGAAAAAGAAAAGGAAGGCCGAGAGGCTGGAGCCGACCATGTCGGGTGCGAAGATCTGATAGAGAAGATTCAGCAGGGGTGGCTTGACTTCGACCGGGCCATCGCCACTCCCGACGTTATGGGCCAGGTGGGGCGGCTGGGAAAAATCCTGGGTCCTCGAGGCCTGATGCCCAATCCGAAGACCGGCACTGTGACGTTTGACGTCGGGAGGGCGGTCCGGGAGTTCAAGGGTGGAAAGATCGAGTTTCGGGTGGAGAAGGCCGGGATCATCCATGCTCCGTTCGGGAAAGCTTCCTTCACGCAGAACCAGCTCTATGACAATGCGGTGACCCTGCTGGAGGCCTTAGTCCGGGCAAAACCCGCATCCAGCAAAGGTCGATACGTAAAGGGGGTGGCGATTTCATCCACAATGGGACCGGGCGTCAAGGTCGACCTCAATACCCTCTCAGGACTGGTGAAGGTCTAGGGCGGGAAGAGGTGGGAAGAAGGAGTGTGCGACGGAGGATGCGGTGAAACGGGTCGAAAAAGCTGCGGTTGTTGACGAGCTCAAGAGTCTGCTGGCGGGGGCGAAGGTGACCATGCTGGCAGACCATCGAGGTCTCAGCGTGAGCGAGTTGACCGAGTTGAGAAAGCTGCTCCGCCATCAAGCGGTGGATTTACGGGTCGTCAAGAACAGCCTTGCTAAACTGGCTGCCAGGGGGACGGACCTGCAGAAGTTGGAGCCCCACCTTGCCGGCCCGACGGCTCTGGTCGTTGGCAGGGGTGATCCGGCCTTGCCGGCCAAGCTCCTGGCCTCGTACGCCAAGACCAAACCGAGCTTCCAGATCAAAGCGGGCTTCGTAGAGGGTAAGGTGCTGGACAAGCAAGACGCGCTGGCCTTAGCCGAGCTCCCACCGCGCGAGGTGCTTCTGGCAAAGCTCGCTGGCATCATGCAGTCCCCCCTTCTGGGCCTCGTGGCCGTAATGCAAGGACCACTGCGTTCTCTCCTGATGGCCCTGAAGGCGGTCAAAGAGAAGAAAGAGCAGGAACCGCCTCGGCCATAAGCGGCTGGGGACGCTTGAGCGATCTATGACAACGGCAATGAAGGAGAGGAGTGACGATGGCAACGGTAACAGTTGATGATGTGCTGGACTCGATCGAACATTGGACGGTCCTGGACCTGAACAAACTGGTGAAGGGGATCGAGGAGAAATTCGGTGTGTCTGCCGCCGCGATGGCGCCCGTGGCGGTGGCTGCCCCTGGCGGGGGCGGGGTGGCTGCTCCGGCTGCCGAGGAGAAGACGGAGTTCTCCGTGATCTTGGTCGGTATAGGGGAGAAGAAGATCCAGGTTATCAAGGAGGTGAGGGCAATCACCGGACTTGGGCTGAAAGAGGCGAAGGACCTGGTCGACGGTGCACCGAAGCCGGTGAAGGAGGGGATTTCGAAGGCTGAGGCGGAGGAGATCAAAGGAAAGCTACAAACGGCTGGCGCGACGGTGGAGCTCAAGTAGGACGGGAGAAAAAGGAGATACAGACGAATGGCTCTAGCGAAGAAGAGCGTAGCTGCCGAGCGCAGCAGCTTTGCCAAGATCAAAGAGATCATCTCCATTCCCAATCTCATTGAGATCCAGCGGCGATCCTTTGATCAATTCCTTCAGATGAAGGTTCCTTTCCACGCACGCGAGGAGATCGGCCTTCAGGGGGTCTTTGCCAGCATCTTTCCGATTTTCGATTACGACAACTCGGCCTCACTGGAGTTCGTGAAGTACGAGTTCGGGGCGCCCAAGTACAGCGCCGAGGAATGTCGGGAGAAGGGGATGACCTTCTCCGTCCCTCTCAAGGTGACACTCCGCCTGGTGGTCTGGGACAAGCAGGCGGGCTCCGAGGCTCGGAGCATCCGGGACATTAAGGAGCAGGAGGTCTACCTGGGAGAGATGCCGTTGATGACGGTGCACGGCACCTTCATCATCAACGGGACGGAGCGGGTCGTGGTCAGCCAGCTCCACCGGTCGCCGGGGGTCTTCTTCGACCACGATGCAGGCAAGACCCATCCGAGCGGCAAGACCCTCTACTCCGCTCGACTGATCCCGTATCGAGGCTCCTGGCTGGAATTCGAGTTCGACGCGAGCGACGTTCTCCATGTCCGGGTGGACCGACGACGGAAGTTCTTGGCCACGATCCTGTTGCGGGCGATCGGCTACAGCAGCAGTGAGGAGGCCCTGAATCTCTTCTATCAGCGGGATGTCCTGCATATCCAGAAAGGGAAGGAGATCCTCCTCTCTGTGAATTCGCCCGGCGCTACCAGCTTTCGTGTGAGCAAGGAGATCCCTGATCCCCACTCCAGGCAACCGATCCTCGGGGCAACCAAGCGGATCACCAAGGTGGCCCAGAAGCGGCTGCAGACAGTGAAGATCACACAGGTACCCCTGTACAAAGAGGATGTCATTGGTCGCTTCCTGGCCGCTGATGTCGTTGACACAAAGACCGGCGAGGTGATACTGGAGTGCGCTCAAGAGATCACAGAAGAGGCGCTCGAGCAGATCATGAAGAGCGGGGTGAGCAGCTTCACCGTGCTTTCGAGCCTTGATGGCCGGGAAGTGTTCGACATCCGTGAGACCATCGTCCGTGACCAGACTCGCTCCGAAAAAGAGGCTCTCACCGAGATCTACCGGAGAATGCGACCAGGGGACCCGCCCAACGAGGAAGCGACGAAGGCATTCCTGGAGTCCATCTTCTTTAACTCGAGGCGCTACGATCTTTCCAAGGTGGGGCGCCTGAAGATGAATCGCAAGCTGGGGATGGAGGTGCCCCTCGAGGTCCGCACCCTCATGAGCCGTCGCTATCGGGGCGCTGCTGTGCAGGGGCGGAGTGGCTCTGTGGATGACATCGTTGCGGTCATCCGATACCTGCTCCGGCTGAAGCACGGCGAGACGGGGACCTCTGTGGACGATATCGACCATCTCGGCAATCGTCGGGTCCGTTCGGCGGGCGAGCTCTTGGAAGACCAGTTCCGCATCGGGTTGGCGCGGATGGAGCGGGCGGTGCGGGAGCGGATGAGCACCCAGGAGTTGGAGACCCTCATGCCCCACGACTTGGTGAACGCCAAGCCAGTGACGGCAGCCCTGAAGGAGTTCTTCGGCAGCTCCCAGCTATCTCAGTTTATGGACCAGACCAATCCATTGGCTGAGCTGACCCATAAGCGGCGGTTGTCAGCCTTGGGTCCGGGAGGCCTGTCTCGGGAGCGAGCAGGGTTTGAGGTTCGGGATGTCCACCCAACACACTACGGGCGTATGTGTCCCATCGAGACACCAGAAGGACCCAATGTCGGTCTCATTGCCAGCCTCTCTACGTACGCTTGCGTCAACGATTTCGGCTTTATCGAGACACCCTATCGCAAGGTGCGGGGTGGCGTTGTGACTGACGAGATCGACTATCTGACGGCCGACGAGGAGGAGAAATACACCATCGCCCAGGCCAACGCAGAGCTGGACGCACGAGGGCGCCTCACATCCGATCGGGTCTCGGCGAGGTCTGGGGGGAACTTTGTCGTGGTCCCCCCCAGTAAGATCGATTACATGGATGTTTCCCCGAAACAACTGGTGGGGGTTTCTACGTCGCTCATCCCCTTCCTCGAGCATGACGATGCCAATCGGGCCCTCATGGGGGCCAACATGCAGCGCCAGGCGGTTCCCCTCCTGCGACCTGAGGCCCCGGTGGTCGGGACCGGAATGGAACACGCCTCGGCCAAGGACTCGGGGGCGGTCTTGGTTGCCCGGCGTGGGGGGGTCGTCGAGTCGGTCAGCGCCGAGCGAATCATCGTCCGGGCCTCGGACGCCAAGGGAGAGGACGGAGACACCTCTGGCGTGGACATCTACACCCTCGTCAAGTTCCGACGTAGCAACCAGAATACCTGCATCAACCAGAAACCGATTGTCAGGAAGGGTGAACGGATTGCAAAGGGCCAGGTTATTGCCGACGGTCCGGCCACTCAGAACGGCGAGTTGGCTCTTGGGCAGAACGTCTTGGTGGCCTTCATGCCGTGGGGTGGATACAATTTTGAGGACGCGATTCTGATCAGTGAACGGCTGGTCAAGGATGACCGCTACACCTCCATCCATATCGAGGAATTCGAGATCGAGGCCCGTGACACCAAGCTGGGCAAGGAGGAGATGACACGCGACACCCCGAATGTGGGGGAGGACGCGCTGAAGGATCTTGACGAAAGCGGGATCATCCGGATTGGGGCCGAGGTGAAGCCGGGTGATATCCTCGTGGGAAAGGTCACTCCAAAGGGTGAAACCGTACTGACCCCGGAGGAGAGGTTGCTGCGGGCCATCTTCGGCGAGAAGGCCGAGGATGTTCGGGACGCCTCCCTCTATGTCCCCCCCGGCATTCACGGGACCGTGGTTGATGTGAAGGTCTTCTCCCGGAAGGGGATCGAGAAGGACGAGCGGGCCAAATCGATCGAGGACGAGGAGGTCAGCCGGCTTCGCAAGGACTTCGACGACGAAATCAGCATTATTGCCGCGGAGCGCGACAGGAAGCTTCGTTCCATCCTGGAGGGTCGGAGTGTCGGCAAGGAGATCCGGAGTAAGAGAACGCGCAAGATCATGGTACCCAAGGGGAAGAAACTGACCAGCGAGATTCTGGACAAGCTTTCCCATGAGGATCTGGTTGAGTTGGCTGGCCGATTGGACGAAGAGCTGGGTCGGAAGGCCACCAGGATAAGCGACGCGGCCGACAACCAGATCCACGTCCTCCAAACGCTCTTGGAAGAGCGGATCAGCAGGGTGACACGAGGAGATGAGCTTGCCCCCGGCGTCTTCAAGATGGTCAAGGTCTACGTGGCCATGAAGCGAAAGCTTTCAGTGGGCGATAAGATCGCTGGCCGACACGGGAACAAGGGGGTTATCGCGAAGATCCTTCCCGAAGAGGATATGCCCTACCTTCCAGATGGCACCCCCGTTGAGGTGGTCCTCAACCCCCTGGGTGTTCCATCCCGGATGAACGTGGGCCAGATCTTGGAGACGCACCTGTGTTGGGCCGCCCAAGCCCTGGGGATGCGGGTCGCCTCGCCGGTCTTTGATGGAGCGAACGAAAAAGAGATCAGAGCCTGGCTGAAGCGCGCCGGCTTCCCCGCCTCTGGGAAGACCGTTCTCTATGACGGCCGGACCGGGAAGCCGTTCCATCAGGAGGTGACGGTCGGCTATATCTATCTGATGAAACTGGCCCACCTTGTGGATGACAAGATCCATGCCCGCTCCATCGGTCCCTACTCGTTGGTCACCCAGCAGCCCCTCGGGGGCAAGGCCCAGTTCGGCGGACAACGGTTCGGGGAGATGGAGGTGTGGGCTCTGGAGGCATACGGCGCCGCCTACACCCTTCAGGAGATCCTCACCGTGAAGTCTGACGATGTCGTGGGACGGACAAAGATGTACGAGTCGATCGTCAAGGGCGACTGCGCCCTCGAGCCGGGTCTCCCGGAGTCCTTCAACGTCTTGGTGAAGGAACTGCAGAGCTTGGGCCTCGATGTGGAGCTGAAGAAAGACTAGCCGGCTTGGTGAGTCCCGCAGTCGGGCGGGCAATCCAGGCGGAATGTCTGAGCTGGAAAGCACGTGTGCGCCAAAGCGCGCGGAGGTAATAGCGTTGGACAAGTTTTTCGGGTTCTACGATGAAAAGCCGGTCGATCCCACTAGCTTCAAGGCAATTCGGATTGGGCTCGCTTCGCCCGAGAAGATCCGTTCGTGGTCCTTCGGAGAAGTGAAGAAGCCTGAGACCATTAACTACCGGACCTTCAAACCGGAACGGGATGGGCTCTTCTGCGCCAAGATATTCGGTCCCACGAAGGACTGGGAGTGCAACTGCGGGAAGTACAAGGGCATCAAGCACAGGGGCGTCGTCTGCGATAAATGCGGCGTCGAGGTGATCAGGAGCAAAGCGCGGCGCCAGCGGCTGGGCCACATCGAGCTGGCCTCACCGGTCGTTCACGTCTGGTTCTTCAAGGGGGTCCCGAGCAGGATCGGCTATCTGCTCGATATGTCCCTTCGCGACCTGGAGAAGGTCCTCTACTTCGAGGAGTATGTGGTGGTGGATCCAGGGAAGACCCCGCTGTCCTTGAAGCAGCTTCTGACAGAGGATCAGTACCGCCGCACCCAGGAGGAGTATGGGGACGGATTCAAGGCGGGGATGGGTGCAGGGGCCATCCGGGAGCTGCTGAGGAAAATAAACGTTCGGGAGCTGGCCGAAAACCTCCGCGCCCAGATGCTGGAAGAGACGTCCCAGCAGAATCGCAAGAAGATCACCAAACGCCTCCGGATCGTGGAGGCCTTCATCAACTCCGGCAATAAGCCGGAATGGATGATCTTGGAGATGATCCCGGTCCTGCCGCCGGAGCTCCGGCCGCTGGTCCCACTCGACGGGGGGCGCTTTGCCACGTCGGATCTGAATGACCTCTATCGGCGGGTGATCAATCGGAACAACCGGCTGAGGCGCCTCATTGAACTCCGGGCGCCTGAAATCATCATCCGCAACGAGAAGCGGATGCTGCAGGAGGCGGTGGACGCCCTTTTCGATAATGGCCGTCGCGGCCGCGCGCTGAAGGGACAGAACAACCGGCCGCTGAAGTCCCTCTCCGACATGTTGAAAGGGAAGCAGGGGCGCTTCCGCCAGAACCTGCTCGGGAAGCGGGTGGACTACTCGGGTCGATCGGTGATCGTGGTGGGTCCCGAGCTGAAGCTGCACCAGTGCGGCCTACCAAAAAAGATGGCCCTCGAGCTGTTTAAACCCTTCATTTTCAAGAAGCTCCTGAAGGACAACGAGCATGTGACCACCATCAAGAGTGCCAAGAAGCTGGTGGAAAAGGGCAAGCCTGAGGTGTGGGATGCGCTGGACGAGGTGATCCGCGAGCACCCGGTCCTCCTGAACCGTGCCCCGACCTTGCATCGCCTGGGCGTGCAGGCCTTTGAACCTGTCCTGGTGGAAGGGGAGGCCATCAAGATCCATCCCCTGGTATGTGCCGCCTTCAATGCCGACTTCGACGGTGACCAGATGGCGGTTCATGTCCCCCTGTCTCCGGAGGCACAGCTCGAGGCCTCGGTCCTGATGCTCGCTCCCTATAATATCCTTTCTCCGGCGAACGGCGCCCCGATCGCCTCGCCCAGTCAGGACATCGTACTTGGCTGCTACTACCTCACGCGGGGGAGGGTCGGCGAAAAGGGCGAGGGTCATGTGTTCTCCGATCTGGATGAGGTCAGGGCGGCCTACGACGCCGAAGAGGTCGGGCTTCTGGCTTCGATCAAGGTCCGAATCGACGGTGAAATGATCGAGACCACCGTCGGGCGCTGCATCTTCAATGAACACTTGCCCGAGACGCTCCGCTTCATCAATCAAGAGATGAACCGACGAGAGCTGACCCGCCTCGTCGCTCAATGCTACTACCTGCTCGGGAATGCGGAAACCGTGAAGCTCCTGGACAACCTGAAAGATCTGGGATTCAGGTACGCGACCCTCGCCGGCATCTCGATCGGCATCGACGACATGCATATCCCTTCCACAAAGAGCAAGTTGATCGATGAGGCCAACAGGGAAATCATCAAGATCGAAAAAGAGTATCAAGACGGCCTGATCACCAAAGGCGAGCGCTACAACAAGATCATCGACATCTGGACC
>JACQEV010000385.1 GCA_016200385.1 Candidatus Methylomirabilota bacterium | reverse complement strand
GGAAAAGTCTGTTCAACGCACCCCACACTTCGCACCCGGCACTTTGCACCCGGCCCTTTGCACTTCGCACTTCGCGCTCGTTTCATTGCACTTCGCACTCTATTTGCTTGAGTCCCGGATCTGGCCCTCGCCCAGCACGATGAACTTCTGACAGGTCAGTTCCGTGAGGCCGACCGGGCCTCGGGCGTGCAGCTTTTGGGTGCTGATCCCCATCTCGGCACCCATCCCGAACTCGCCGCCATCGGTGAAACGGGTGGAGGCGTTGACGAAGACCGCTCCGGCGTCCACCTCCCGGAGGAACCGCATGGCCCGGCTGTGGTCCGACGTCACGATCGCCTCGGCCAGGCCGGAGCCATGCTGGGCAATGTGGGCGAGCGCCTCTTCGAAAGAGCCGACCACCTTGACCGACAGGATCAAGTCCAGGTATTCGGTATCCCAGTCGTCCTCGGTCGCCGCCGCGATGCCCGGGACGAGGGCTCGCGTCCGAGGGCAGCCTCTCACCTCGACTTTGGCCTCTCGCAACCGCCGGACCATTCGCGGCAGGAAGTCCGGAGCGACCCGCTCGTGCACCAGCAGGGTCTCCATGGCGTTACAGACGCCTGGCCGCTCCACCTTGGCGTTGAAGGCAACCTCCTCCGCCATGGTGAGATCGGCACCCTCATCGACATAGGTGTGACAGAGCCCCTTGTCATGCGCCAGGACCGGGATAGCCGAGGCCCGCTGCACAGTCCGGATCAACTCCTCGCCCCCTCGCGGGATGATCAGGTCCACGAGCCCGGTGAGCTGAAGCAGGTGCGAGACCGCCTCTCGATCCACTGAATCGATGAAGGCGATACATCCTTTTGGCAGACCGGTCGCCGCGGCAGCTTCAGCCAGTAGATGGCCGATGACCCGATTGCTGCGGATCGCCTCTCGACCCCCCTTGAGGATCACCGCGTTGCCCGACTTCAGGCACAGGGCCGCGGCGTCGGCGGTGACACCCGGCCTCGCCTCGTAGATCACGCCGATGACCCCAAGCGGCACCCGCATCCGGCCGATGAGAAGGTCGTTCGGGCGGCGCCACATGCCGGTGATCTCCCCGACAGGATCGGGCAATCCCGCCACCTGGCGCACCCCGGCCACCATCTTCTCGACCCGCCCCTCATCAAGAGCCAACCGGTCCAGAAAAGCGGGCGGATGACGCTCCGCCTTCGCGTCCGCCAGATCGAGCGCGTTGGCCGAGAGAATTGGCGTCCGTTCGCTCCAGAGCGCGTCCGCCATCGCGGCAAGCGCCCGGTTCTTCACCTCGGACGACACCACGGCCAGAGCCCGAGCTGCCGGCCGCGCGGCCGTTGCGAGCTCCCGAACCATTTGCTCAATCAGCAGATCCATTCTCGAAACCCTAAACCCGGAACTCGAAACTGTTCTTATTCCAGGATCACCAGGTTATCCCGGTGAACCACTTCGTCGAATGGCTTGGTGCCCAACGCCTCTTCGATCTGCGCGCTCTTGAGGCCCTTGATCCGTTCCACCTGCTCGGCATCGTAGTTGGCAACGCCTCTGGCGAACTCTTCTCCATCGGTATTACACAGGCTGACGACCTCGCCGCCCTCGAACCCCCCAGTGGCCGACACGACCCCTGACGGCAAGAGACTTTTGCCACCATGGACCAATGCGTCTCTGGCGCCGTTGTCCACGGTAATCCTCCCCAGAGGCTGACTTGCAAACGCCAGCCAGCGCTTCCGGCTCCGCATTCTCGAGGACGACGCCTGGAACAGGGTGCCGACCGCCTCACCACGGAGGATCCGCGCGAGGATCCCTTCAACCAAGCCGTTCGCGACGATGGTAGGGATCCCGGAGGCCGCGGCCCGGCGCGCCGCCTCCACCTTGGTTACCATCCCTCCCGTGCCAAGCCCGGTCCCTGAATCAGCAGCCCAGAAGGAGAGCTCCGCTGACCGGCGGGGCACCTGAGAGATGAGGCTGGCGCTCGGGTCCTTTCGCGGATCGGCCGTATACAGCCCATCCAAGTCGGTCAGGATCACCAACAGATCCGCCCCGACCAGCGTCGCCACCAGCACCGAGAGATTATCGTTATCCCCGAACCTGATCTCCTCCACTGACACCGTGTCATTCTCGTTGATGATGGGCAGGACGCCCAAATGGAGGAGAGTGAACAGGGTATTGCGCGCGTTGAGGTAACGTGGCCGGGACCGGAAATCCTCCTGAGTCAGTAGGAGCTGTGCCACCCGCTGGCCATAGGGATCGAATGCCTCTTCATAGTGGCGCATGAGCAGGCTCTGGCCAACGGCTGCGGCGGCCTGCTTTAATGGGATGCTGCCAGGCCGCTCTCCAAGACTCAACCGTCCCATCCCTGCCAGGATCGCTCCCGAGGAGACCAGGACGATCTGCCGCCCCTCCTCCCTGAGCAAGGAGAGCTCGCGGCAGATCCGCTCCAGTGTTGGCGGGTGCAGGCCGATATTCCCTTTTGAGAGGACGGCCGACCCGACCTTGACCACTAGCCGTTTCGCATCCCGCACGGCCGCCGCACGAAGGTCCAGTGATTGTGTGCCTGCTCTACTCATGGAACGATTGACGGCTTCGCAGTTTCGGGTTTCGGGTTTCGGGTTTCTGGTTCGGCCCCGCAGGATCTCCTGCTTGGCACTTGGCACCTGGAACTTGCAACCTGGAACTTGTCTGGAGCTGTGCGGCCGCATACTGGACGAGGGCCTCAACCCCCTCACCTGTCATAGCAGATATCGGAAAGAGCGGGATGGCCCGCTCAGCACAGAGAGCAGTGAGCGCGGGCAGGCGAGTAGCATGAGGAAGGTCGATCTTATTGGCGGCGATCACGCGTGCCCGCTGGAGCAGCGCCGGATCGAAGGCCCGAAGCTCTCCCTCGACCACCGACAGCGCCTCCAATGGGTCCCTCGCATCGTCGGACACATCGATCACATGTACCAACAGGCGAGTCCGCTCGATGTGGCGCAGGAAGCGAATACCAAGGCCTGCCCCGGTGGCCGCCCCCTCGATCAATCCGGGGATATCAGCGACCACCAACGCACCAAGCGGGTCGATCTCAACGGTTCCAAGGTGGGGTGTGAGGGTCGTGAAAGGGTAAGCCGCCACCTTCGATTGGGCGGCCGTAATGCAACACAATAGAGCAGATTTTCCGGCGTTGGGAAGGCCGATGAGGCCGACATCGGCCAGCAATTTCAGGGTAAGTTGCAGCAGCCGCTGCTCGCCTTCCCCGCCCGGCTGGGCCAAGCGTGGAGCCTGGCGAGTGGCGGTGGCGAAGCGGGCGTTGCCCCGACCGCCCTTCCCGCCCTGGGCGACCAGGACCTGTTCTCTCTCGTGGATCAGGTCGGCCAAGAGCTCGCGCGTTTCGGCGTCCTCGACAATCGTGCCAAGGGGGACCGAGATGATCAGGTCGGCGCCTCGCCGGCCGTGCATCGTTTTGCCGCGGCCGTGCGCACCGTTTTCCGCCCGATACTGCTGTTGGTACCGCTGGTCACTGAGGGTTCGGTACGAACGACTGGCGACGAGATAAATACTCCCACCGTCGCCTCCGTCACCCCCGTCGGGTCCGCCCCGTGGGACATGGGCTTCTCGCCGAAAGCTGATGCAGCCCCGGCCGCCATCCCCTGCCTTGACCCGAACGCGGGCCTCATCGACGAACATCAAGCTAGTGCCGTTCCAACTTGTTCGGACAAATGGCAAGACTACGCGACGACCAATCCAGGTGCCCCCAGGCCATTTTATCGTTAGACAGATAAAGTTGGAACGGCACTAGGTCGTCAGACACCCGTGATGCTAATGAAGCGGCCCTGTCCCCCGCGTCTCTCGATCGTCACGACCCCGGACACCTTGGCGAACAGGGTATCGTCCGACCCGATCCCGACATTCTTGCCTGGCTTGAAGCGGGTGCCCCGCTGGCGGATCAGAATGCTGCCCGCCGGCACCACCTGCCCTGCACCAGCCTTCATTCCCAGCCGCTGACCGGCGCTATCCCGGCCGTTGCGGGAACTTCCCATCCCCTTCTTATGTGCCATCGCCTACCTCCGAGAGTTCATAGTTCGTAGTTCAGAGTTTCGAGTCTATGAACCGTGAACGCTCTCCCCCTATGCTCTGATCTCTTTGATTCGCACCGTTGTTTGGGCCTGACGGTGCCCTTGCGTTCGTCGATACCGCTTGCGCCGTTTGAACTTGAAGACGGTGATCTTTGGCCCGCGCCCCTGCCGGACGATCTCGCTCACCACGCTGGCGCCCGGCACATAGGGCTCACCAATCTTGACCTGGTCACCATCGGCCACCAGCAGGACTTTCGAAATCTCGATCTGACTGCCGGCCTCCCCCTCGATCCGCTCGAGCGTCACCAAGGCGCCAGGGCTAACGCGGCGTTGCTTGCCTCCCGACTCGATGATCGCGTACACCGTTTGTTCCTCCGATGATCAAAGACCGCCAAACATTCTCGGGTACGTCGCAGGGAGTATACCCCGGTGGCCAGCAACGCCGCTAGG
>JACQEV010000384.1 GCA_016200385.1 Candidatus Methylomirabilota bacterium | reverse complement strand
GTGATCGGGCTGGAGACACAGCGACAGTTCGAGTTGGCCGGAGAATCCCCGGACATCCTCGTGGGGTGCGTCGGTGGCGGATCGAGCTTCGCCGGATTTACCTTCCCTTTTCTCAGGGACAAACTCTCGGGGAGGAACACGAATCTTCGGGTGATCGCGGTGGAGCCGATGGCCTGCCCCAGTCTGACGAAGGGCGCCTATGTCTACGACTTCGGGGATTCCGCCGGCACCACTCCGCTCCTCAAGATGTACACCCTCGGCCACTCCTTCATCCCTGCGCCGATTCACGCCGGCGGCCTCCGGTACCATGGAATGGCGCCCCTGGTCTGTGCCCTCTACGATAACCGAGTGATCGAGGCCGTGGCCGTTCACCAACTGCCCACCTTCGAGGCAGCTCTTCAGTTCGCCAGGACCGAGGGCATCGTCTCGGCCCCGGAGCCCGCCCACGCCGTCCGCGTGGTCATTGACGAGGCCCTCAAGTGCAAGGCGTCGGGTGAACGCAAGGTCATCGGGTTCGTGCTGTGCGGTCATGGCCACTTCGACCTTGGAGCATACGATGCCTATCTGCAAGGCAGGCTCCAGGACTTCGAGTACCCCGAGACCAAGATCAGGGAGGCCCTGGCGGCCCTCCCACAGGTCGAGTGAGTGGTCACAACGTGGCCACATGAGTCTGATGCCAATTCCCTCCGGTCATCTACCCCTTGAACTCTTGCCGAACTTTCGTCGGAACTTTTTCGGGAACATTTCGAGATCGTTTGCTGTCGAACATACTGTGTGGATAGCTGGCGGTTCTTTTGGTATCTTCCGTCCAGAATCGTGCCCACTCATCTCGGACCGAGTCATTGATTGGCGTAGTGGGCAGCGGGTGACGGAATCTGACAGGGAGATGAATCATGAATCGTCTGGTTAGCCTGTTCAGTGTGGCGTTGGCAATATCTATTGCTCTCGTCGCATCGGCCGAGGACCCAAAGAGTGATGCTGGCGCTAGGGCGGCGGCCCAGAACGCCCTGCCCCTTACCGAAGTCGTGCTGTATTCCAGTGGGATTGGCTACTTCCAACGCGACGGATCGATTGACGGGCGGGGTGAAGTGGAGCTGCGCTTCAAGGTAGACAACATTAACGACCTGCTCAAGAGCATGGTCGTGCAGGATTTCGACGGCGGACAGGTTGCGGCCGTAACCTATGACTCGCGCGACCCGATTACCAAGACGCTCAAGAGCTTCGCCGTGGACCTAACCACGAACCCCAGTCTAGGCCAATTACTCGAGCAGATCCGTGGGGAGCGGATCGGGGTCGCCGCGCCGAATCCCGTCCGCGGCCTGATCGTGGGCGTCGAGAAGAAGCAAGAAAAGGTGGGCGATAAGAACGTGGCAGAGGTCGAATATCTGAACATCTTGACCGCTGATGGCCTCCGCTCGCTCCCTCTGGGGCAAATTCAGCGCATCCAGCTTGCGAATGAACAACTCAATACCGAGTTGCGGCAGGCCCTCGAGGTGTTGGCGTCGAGCCACGACCTACAAAAGAAGACCGTGAAGTTGGAGTTCGACGGCAAGGGCCACCGGCGGGTTCGCGTCGGCTACATCGTCGAGACGCCCGTCTGGAAGACCAGCTATCGCCTCTCGCTCTCGGAGAAGACGCGGCCGTTCCTGCAAGGCTGGACTATTGTTGAGAACACAACAGATGAGGACTGGGAGAGCGTGAAGCTGTCCTTGATCTCGGGACGGCCGATCTCGTTCAAGATGGACCTGTACGAGCCGCTGTACGTGAGGCGGCCTGTGGTCGTGTCCGAGCTGTACGAGTCGCTGCGACCGCAGGTGTACGAACAGGTGATTGCAGAGCCCAGCGCGAAGCCGGCGGAAGTCGAGGAGGCGCGAAAGTCGCTTGGCGCCCTTGGGCGAATGCAGGCGAAGCGCGCGATGCCGTCGCCGGCGCCACCGCCGGCCCTGCGCGCCGCGGGGGTCGAGCTTGAACAGGGCGTCACCTCGGCCGCCCAGGCAATGGAGGCGGGGGAGCTGTTTGAGTACGCCATCTCGACACTACTCTCGCTTGCGAGACAGAAATCGGCCCTGTTGCCGATCGTCAACGAGGAAGTAGAAGGCTCCAAAGTGTCCATCTTCAATGAGCGGGTGCACGCGAAATATCCGCTGAACGGCTTGCGGCTGAAGAACTCCACAGCGCTGCACCTGATGCAGGGGCCGATCACCGTCTTCGACGGCGGGATTTACGCCGGCGACGCTCGCATCGAGGACCTTCCGCCTGGCCAGGAGCGGATCATCAGCTATGCCCTCGACCTCAAGACCGAGGTGGTCCCCCAAGCCACACCGGAAAAGGAAGAAATCGTCGCTGCTAGCCTGCGCAAAGGGACCCTGCTGGTGACACGGAAATCAGTGGAGGAGAAGACCTATCAGGTGCGCAATCGTGACCAGAAGTCGAAAGTCGTGCTGATCGAGCATCCCCTCCGCTCCGACTGGCGGCTCGTCGAGCCGGGAGAGCCTGCCGAGCGCACGCGAGATGCGTACCGCTTCAAGATCTCCATTGATGCCGGAAGCGGGGCCCAGTTACGCGTGCGGGAGGAGAAGCAGACTCAACAAACCGTGC
>JACQEV010000383.1 GCA_016200385.1 Candidatus Methylomirabilota bacterium | reverse complement strand
CTCTCGTTGGACACAGGCGGTCTCCTTATTGCCTCCGGGTAGGGTCAGACGAAACACTGAGTTCCGGGTTCCACGTTCCAGGTTCCAAGTTGAAGGCACAGGTCGCGGTCTTTCTCACCCGGGACTCGGAACTCGCAACCTGGAACCGCCGATAGGCTGAATGCGCGGACCTACCGGACGGGAGCCTTCGGAGGCGAAATCACATCGGTGCCTGGCGGCGGCGAGAACTGGAAGAGCCCATCCTTCAAGCCCTCATTCACCTTCACGTCGGACAGATCGACAGCCGTGGTGTTGCCGTAGAGATCAAATACCGTCAGTCGATGGATCAGGAAACTTTCCCGATCGATGGCCAGAACTACGCGTTTGAAGGAGAGATCCTCGCCTTTCGGCGCGAGGTCCAGGAGATATTCCTGGCTGTCCCTTGTTCCCGCATGGGCAATGGTCCGCACACGGAAATCCCGCCGGAGACTGCTTATGCCGAACAGGATCCCGATCGGGCCCGTGCCAAGCGCGCCGCTCACGTCCTGCGCCACTGCCTGTCGTTCCACTGGGCTATAGCTCCAGAGGGTCTTGCCGTCGATCAGGAACAGTCTCGGTTCCGGCTTCTCGTACTCCCATCGCATTTTCCCGGGCCACTTGAGGAATAGGCGGCCCGAGGCCTGTTGGCTCGACCCGCTCAGCCGATTGGTCGCCTTCTGAACGAATTCCGCCTGGAGGTCCGAAAAACTCTTGTAGGTCGTTTGCAATTTATCGGCCACCTCTTCGGCCGTCAGGGCCGAGACACCCAGCGGGGACAGCATTCCAAACAGCAGAAGGACTGCCAGATAGTGCAAAGTGCGACGTCCGAGGTGCGAGGCACCGCTTCGCGGTTCCAGGTTCCGAGTTCCAGGTGCCAAGTTCTTAACTCGAAACTTGAAACTCAAAACTCGAAACTCCTTCGCACCCCGCACTTCCAGATCAAACGACCACCTCATTGGCTACAGGCCCCGCTGCTCCACGAGCACCTCTCGCGGCCTGCTCCCTTCGATGGGTCCGACAATCCCTTCCCGTTCCATTCGCTCGACCATTCGCGCCGCGCGATTGAACCCGATCCGCAATCGCCGTTGAATGAGAGAAATGGAGGCCTGTCGCGTCGTGACCACCAGATCGACCGCCTGCCGATACATCTCATCCTCTTCGTCCTCGGTCGGCTCCCGTTCCTCTTCTGCCGGCAGCAGCGACCAGGGAAACTCCTCGGCCTTGCCCTGGGCCTTCAGGTAATCGACCACGCGCTTGATCTCGATGTCAGAGACGAATGATCCATGGATCCGGATCGGCTTGGAACTGCCAGGGGGGATGAAGAGCATGTCGCCATCGCCCAGCAGATGTTCAGCGCCATTCATGTCGAGGATGGTCCGAGAATCGACCTTGGACGAGACCTGGAAGGCTATCCTGGCGGGGAAATTGGCCTTGATAATGCCCGTGATCACATCCACCGACGGCCGCTGCGTTGCCACGATCAGGTGGATCCCGACCGCCCGGGCCATCTGCGCCAGCCGAGCGATTGCCCCTTCAACCTCGGCCGCGGCGGACAGCATCAAGTCAGCCAGTTCGTCGATGACCACCACGAGGTACGGGAGTGGACGGAATATCTCGCCGCCTCCCTCCCGCCTGGCGATCCGGATCAGGCGATTGTAGGTGGCGATGTTCCTGGCCCCGAGCCTCGCGAACAGCTTGTATCGGCCTTCCATGTGGGTGACCAGGCGGTTGAGCCGCTTCGCCGCCTCCTTTGGATCAGAGACGACCCGATCCGCCAGATGGGGTGTCCCATCGTAGATCGACAGCTCGACCCGCTTCGGATCGATCAGCAGCAGGCGCAACCCCTCCGCCGTGGCCCTATACAGGAGACTCAGGATCAGCGCATTGACGCAGACGCTCTTTCCCGAACCCGTGGCCCCAGCGATGAGCAGGTGGGGCATCTGGGCCAGGTCTGCCACAAAGGGCTCACCCGCGATGTCCTTGCCCAGGGCAAGGGGAAGGTGTGCAGCAGACCCCTCGAAGGCTTTTGACACCAGCAGCTCCCTGAGGTGAACAATGGCACGATGGCGGTTGGGGATCTCGACTCCCACGGCCGCTTTCCCGGGGATCGGGGCCACCACGCGCACGGTCAACGCTCTCAGGGCCAACGCCAGATCGTCAGCCAACGCGACAATCCGATTGATCTTGATCCCCGGCGCCGGCTCGATCTCATAGCGGGTGATGACGGGCCCCGGTTGCACCTCGGCCACCTTCCCCTCGACGCCAAAGTCAAGCAGCTTCCGCTCCAAGATCGCCGCGTTGGCCTCAAGCTCCTCCTTGGAGATCCCGGCCTCCATAGAAGCCGGCATGTCGAGCAGCGACAACGGCGGGGCCTGGAATCCCTCCTTCGGGACCACAAAGGGGAAGGATCGCTGTGTGGGCGCTGCTGTCGCAGGCGGCGCTGGCTCGGCCGTCACGGGCCCATGGAGAGGTTCAGGCAGGACGGCAATTGGTCGACTCTCGACCTGAGGCTCCTCCTCGGCGGGTGGTGTATAGGGGGGCCTTATCCGGCCGGGGAGGCGCGCCTTCGTGGCTCTCCGCTCCTGTCTACGGGCGGCCAGCCGCTCGAGAAAACCCTTCCACCCGGAGGTCAGGCCCACCAGCGGCCGAGTGGTCAAACATACCACGCCAAGTGAAAGGGTGGTCAGCCCGAAGAGCGGCAGGCCAATACGGCCGATCAGTGGGCCGAGGATTCGATGGATCTCCTGGCCAACGAAGCCACCGGGCCGTTCAGAGGCCGGACCGATAGACAGGCCAGCCTTGGCCAGAAGTTGAGCCAGCAGCCCGAGGCTTGACAGCAGCAGGAAGAGTCCCACCAGCTTCAACAGCACGAAGGGTGTGGCCTTCGCAGTGAGGCGCCTCCAGCTCAGAAGGCCGAGGAAAAACGGCAGGGTCAGCGCGCCAACCCCCAGCAGTTCCAGAAGATCGCTGGCAAGCTCTGCCCCCCACCTCCCGCCGTAATTGTGCACCTGATGCTCGGGGCCGCGCCCGGAGTTAAAAAACGAGGGGTCGAGCGGATCGTACGAGAAGAGACTGGCCATGAGGAAGATCGCCACAGCGATCCCGAGGATGCCCAGCGCCTCCTGAGCCTTAGGGTGCGCCAGGAACTGTACCCGCGACGATCGATCCGCCACCCTCTTTGAGCCTTGGGTCGCCAGCGGCTCCGATTCGCTCCCCGTCGCCATCAGCCCCCTCCTTCCTTACACCTCAATGATCACCGGCTCGATCATGGGCCTCCGCTCGATCTCCCTCTGCAGGTACCTCTTCAGTGCGGTCTTGATCTGACGCTGCATGAGGGCGTGGTCAGCCAGTTCTTCTTCGGAGGCGCGTTCCAGTACGGAGAAGACCAGAGCCTTCATGTCACCCAGAAGGGCCTTCGAGTCTTGTTCGTACACAAAGCCGCGGGAGAGGATCTCCGGTCCGGCGACCAGCTTGCCTGTGTGACGGTCAACTCCCAGAACGACGACGACTATCCCATCGCGCCCCAGGTGCTGTCGGTCGCGAAGCACCTCGCCCCCCACATCTCTGATCCCCTTTCCATCGATGAAGACCCGACCGGCAGGCACCTTGCCAACAACCCTGGCGCTTTCACGGTTCAACTCCAGGATGTCACCGTCCTCGATCACAAAGACCCGGTCCTGAGGCACTCCGAGCTCTCGCGCCAGACCTGCATGCAGGTACAGGTGGCGGTACTCTCCGTGAATCGGCACAAAGAAGTTGGGCCGGGTCAGATTCAGCATCAGCTTGAGCTCTTCCCGGCTGGCATGCCCGGAGACGTGGACCCCCGCTATCTCTTCTTCCGTAATGACCCTGGCTCCCTGCCGGAGGAGTCCATTGATCGTTCGGGCAATCGATTTCTCGTTCCCGGGGATGACCCTTGCCGAGAAGATGACCGTGTCGCCGGATCCCACCTCGATCTGTTTGTGTTCAGCCGCCGCCATCCTTGCGATGGCGGAAAGCGGCTCGCCCTGGCTCCCGGTCGTGACGATGACCCCCCGAGCGACCGGAAGGCGCTGAAGTTCCTCCAGACTGACGAGGGTGGCTTTGGGAATGCGCAGGTACCCTAACTCGGCTGCGATCCGGGTGTTGGCCACCATACTCTTGCCGTTGACCGCCACCTGTTTGCCAAGCGCTGCCGCCACATCCAGGACCTGTTG
>JACQEV010000393.1 GCA_016200385.1 Candidatus Methylomirabilota bacterium | reverse complement strand
TACGCCCTTGAGCGCGCATGGTCATGGGGCAAATACTCCCAGGCAGTGCCGTGGGGGCTGTAATCTTCGCGCACTGTCCCCCAGGCGCGCTCGCTCAGGTAGGGGCCCCAGCGGGTCCAGTGCGCCTTGCGCTCCCGCGATTCCTGAAGTCTTCTTCCCTCGCTGGTCACGGTGTGTTCTGCTCTGCGTTCAGCGTTCAGCGATCAGCCAGCAGAGTTTCAAGCGACGCTGACGACTGAGTGCTGAGAGCTCGTCGCTTACCTTCGATTGTCTTGATCCTTCGCCAATTCATTATTGAGTGTGTCGATCTTTCTCAGAAAATAGGCTCGCCAGCGCTCGGGCAACGCCTCGACCTGCGTCGTGCGATGCAACGCTTTCAAGTCCTTCGCACTGACATTCTTATTGGCGTATAACTTCGTGATGTCCAGGACCGTGACGTTGTGTGCGTCGCGACCGATCAACTCGATCTCATCTCCGGCCCCGACCTCGCCCTCACGCAATACCGAAAAGTAGAATCCGGTTCGACGGCTTGCCAGAAAACGCTTGATGATGTCCTCTCGGCCGAACTTGATCCCGAGCTTATAGCAGGGCAGGCGCGGCTGCGTCACCATCAACTCCGCTGACCCCACGCGAAAGCGATCGCCGATGTTGACCGCCTCTTCCAAGAGGCCCTCCGTGGTGAGGTTTTCACCGAACATTCCAAAGGGCAATTCCCTCTCGGGCAGTTCGCGCCGCCAGTAGTCGTAATGCTTGACCGGATAGGCGTAGACCGCTTTGTCGGCGCCGCCATGCACCGATAAATCGGCCTGTCTGTCACCATCGAGGTTGAACCTTCGCAGTGTGATGCGCCCTTCGACCGGCTCTTTGAAGATCCCTGTCATGATTGTGTTGCCGTTATAGATCACCTCGCGCGGAAGGCCGACATTGACCGAGATCAGTTTCATCTCACCTCTCGATGAATTGCATCACGTGCCCGTCCGGGTCGCGCACCAGAAAGCCTTTCGTGAAGCCCAGCCTTCGGTCTTCTATGGTGACTACGCCAGGGGACACAAAGGCGAACTTACGGGAACGCAGCCACTCCGCGGAAGGATTGGCGCTTCGGGTCACACACTTCGTTTGCCAGTGCGCCAGGTCGTTCGCGCGGATGTCTGCTGGAATAGGGCGACCATCGAGTGGCGTCAAGTATTCCAGCAACTCGATGCCTGGCCCGGTCGCAGCTCGAAGGGTGGTGATGCGCAGGCGAGCGGCATATACGTTGTTCAAATGCTCCTGTTCGGTCCCATAGTTCTCGCTCTCCCCTACGACCTTCAGCCCGAGGAAATCGCGATAGAACTTGAGACTTCCGTCAGTGTCAGCCACAACGATCGCCGTGTGATCGAGACCCAGAAACAGCCTGTCCCGCCCTGCGGGATGCCACCTTGGATCGCCTTTGTCCGTAGGAAACTGGAGAATCTCGAGTGGGTGGCCGTCGGGATCTTTGAAGTAGAAAGCCCGGATGCCTGCCGCATTCCGGTTCCAATCCGGCAGCCGTTGAGGGCCGGAGGATGCGTGCTGTACCTTGTTCTGGCGCAGCCAGGAGTAGGCTCGATCCATATCGCTGACGATAATGGCGATGTGCTGAAACCAGCGGTCATTGCTCCGCGAGTCCACCGGGATCGGTTTTCCTCTTGGCGCGAGGTATTCCGTCAACTCAATGAATTCATAGCCAAGCCTCATGCGCACAACCCTCATCCGCAGCCCGAAGAGCCCCTGAAGGCGTTCATACTCCTCGCCCCACACCTCGACATCCGATACTTTCTCGAATGTCAAGACCTTCGAGTAGAACTCAACCGAGCGATCCATGTCCGATACGGTGAATCCGACCGAATCCACGGCCTCGACCAGCCCCTGGCCTGCTGGCTGCTGGGCAAGGGCTGTCGAGATCGAAGGGCCGCATGTGAGAAGGAGGCAGGAAAGAAGGATCGCCACGACACGCTGTTGGTGTGATCGCAGAACGACTCTCACTTCGAACGTCCTTTTGAGGCTCCGCTCAACCCTCCCGGCGCCTGGGTTACAGCGAGCTAATCCACTGGCTTGACTTCTTCCATCAGTGTGAAGAAACCTTCGGCGAGGGTCGGGTGGATGTAGACAGCTCCTTTCAGCAAGGTGTACGGCAGGCCGGCGAGCATAAGCGTGCCCAGCATCTGAATCAATTCCCCGCCCTCGCTCGCCAGGATAGCCGCGCCGAGAATACGGTCACTGGTGGCGTCCACGACGAGCTTCATCATCCCCGCGGTTTCATCGCGCTCGATAGCGCGCGCGACCCACGCCATCGGGATCTTCCCGATCTTCAGTGTATACCCTTTCGTTCTCGCTTCATTCTCAGTTATTCCGACCCGGCCGAGTTTGGGATCGGTAAACACGGAGTAGGGGACAATGCGGTTATCGATAGTCAGATCCTTGCCCTCCACAAGGTTGGCGTAGAGGATCTGGTAGTCGTTGTAGGAAATGTGCGTGAAAGCGGGTCCGCCCTTCACGTCGCCCAGGGCCCAGACGCCTGGCACATTCGTCTCCAGGCGGCCGTTCACCTTGACAAAGCCGCGAGCATCGGTGTGGACGCCGGCGTTCTCCAAATCCAAGTCGTCGGTGTGAGGTTTCCGCCCCGTTGCGACGAGCAGGTGGGAACCCTTCAACATGTGAGAGCCGTTGCCATCGTCAATGGTCAGGATGATGTGACCGTTCGCCTTCTGTACGCGGGTCGTGCGCGCACGGAGCGCGAAGGAGATCCCTTCGCTTTCTAGGGCCTTCTGGAGTTCTGTGGCGACATCCGCATCCTCGCGCGTCAGGATGAGATCGC
>JACQEV010000044.1 GCA_016200385.1 Candidatus Methylomirabilota bacterium | reverse complement strand
TGAGTGTAGATTGCCTAAGTCATTGGTGATCGTCGAGTCGCCCGCGAAGGCCAAGACGATCGGTAAGTATCTCGGAAAAGAGTTCGTGGTCAAGGCTTCAATGGGCCACGTCCGCGATCTGCCCACCAAGTCGCTGGCTGTTGATGTCGAGCACGACTTCGCCCCACAGTACGAGACCATCGAGGGGAGAGAGAAGGTCGTGTCGGCGTTGAAGAAGGCGGCGCAAACGGCAGGCGCTATCTATCTCGCCGCCGATCCCGATCGAGAGGGGGAGGCCATCTGTTGGCACCTGGCTCACGAGCTGGCCCCCGCCAAGAAGCCGATCCACCGCGTGACCTTCAACGAGATTACGAAGCGCGCCGTGCGGGAGGCGTTCAACCACCCAGCCACAATCGACCAGCGCCGCATTGATGCGCAGCAGGCCCGGAGGATTCTGGACCGCCTGGTCGGATACCAGATCAGCCCGCTCCTCTGGGACAAGGTCAAGCGAGGCATCTCCGCCGGCCGGGTCCAGTCGGTAGCCCTTCGCCTCATCGTCGATCGTGAGGGAGAGATCAGGGTCTTCGTCAAGACCGAGTACTGGTCGGTTGAGGCGTCCCTGGAAGGCCGAGTGCCCCCGCCCTTTGCGGCCAAGCTGTACAAGATCAATGGCGAGCGGGTGAACCTTCGGAACCGGGAGGAAACCGAGCAGGTCACACGAGAGCTCGAACGGCAAGAGTTCTTGGTCACCGACCTGACCAGAAAAGAGAAACGTCGGAATCCGGTGCCGCCGTTCACGACCAGCAAGCTCCAGCAGGAGGCAGTCCGAAAGCTTCGCTTCACTGCCAAGAGGGCAATGCAGATCGCCCAGCAGCTCTACGAAGGGATCGAGATCGGCGAGGAGGGAGCCGTTGGCCTCATCACGTATATGCGGACTGACTCGGTGCGCGTCTCGCCGGACGCGCAGGCCGAAGCGGCCGGCTACATCGCCGAACGGTTCGGGCAGGCGTTTGTTCCGGAGCGGCCGCCCACCTACCGCAGTGGGCGGGCGGCTCAAGAGGCCCACGAAGCCATTCGCCCGACCTCGGTGTATCGAGATCCGGCATCCCTCCAAGGGTACTTGACAAAGGATCAACTCGCTCTGTACACGCTGATCTGGAACCGCTTCGTCGCCTCCCAAATGCCACCAGCCATCTACGATGTCACCTCCGTCGAGGTCCAGGGCGGTCACTTCACGCTCCGGGCCGGCGGCCGGATCCAGCGGTTCGCCGGCTTCATGAAGGTTTATACAGAGGGAAAGGACGAGGCGCCGAAGACAAAGCCGGAGGAGACTCGGGACGAAACAGCCGAGGAGGCCACTGTTGAGGAAGACGCCGAATTAACGTTGCCCCCTCTCGAGGTGGGGGAGCCGTTGCGGCTCCTGGGGGTGACCCCGGCGCAGCACTTCACTCAGCCGCCCCCTCGCTACACCGAGGCGACCCTCGTCAAAGATTTGGAAGAGCTTGGGATCGGCCGTCCCAGCACCTACGCCGCTATCCTGAGTGTCATCCAGAACCGCGACTATGTGGTGAAAGAACAGGGCAAGTTTCGGCCGACGGAGCTGGGCGGGATCGTGATTGATCTGCTGGTGGAAAGCTTCCCGCGCGTGATGGACTACGAGTTCACGGCGCGCATGGAGACCACCCTGGATGAGATCGAAGAGGGGCAGAAGAACTGGCTGGAGGAGATGCACCGGTTCTATGGCGCCTTCTCGAGATGGGTAAAGGAAGCACAGGTCGGGATGCGGAACATCAAGGCGATGCAGGAGAAGACCGACGAGATCTGCGAGCGCTGCGGCAATAAGATGGTGATCCGCTGGGGCCGCTTTGGTCGCTTCTTGGCCTGTTCGAATTACCCCGAGTGCAAGGGCACACGCGAGTTGCCGCCGGAGCTGAAGGAAGAGAATGGCGTCCCGAGCGAGACCAACGGGGCTGGAGAGGCCGACACAGAGCCTTGCGAGAACTGCGGTCGGCCGATGGTGATGAAGCGTGGCCGATTCGGACCGTTCCTGGCCTGTTCAGGGTACCCGGAGTGCAAGACGATCCGGAAGCCCTCGAAGGCGGAGACGGCCGCCGCGCGGGTTGCGCCGCAGCCGACCAACGAAGTGTGCGAGAAATGCGGCAACCCGATGGTCATCCGCGAGGGTCGATACGGTCGCTTTCTCTCTTGCTCTACCTATCCAGCCTGTAAGAACCTGAAGCCGATCCCGATCGGGGTCAACTGCCCTCAGTGCGGGAGCCCGCTCTCGGAGCGACGGACCAAACGGGGTCGGGTCTTCTATGGGTGTACCGCCTATCCAAAGTGCAGTTTCGCCATCTGGGATCGTCCGATCGGCGAGCCTTGCCCGAAGTGCGGGGCCGCCTTCTTGGTGGAAAAGCGTCTGAAGGGGGATGAGGTCTCGGTCCGTTGCGTAACCGACGGGTGTGGCTACGTGCGGGAGGCCGATAAGGCGGCGGAAGCGAAGGCATGACCGAGATCGTCGTAGTCGGTGGGGGACTGGCTGGAAGCGAGGCGGCCTGGCAGGCGGCGGAGCGGGGCGCGCATGTGCGGCTGTGCGAAATGCGGCCGGTGACCCCGACGCCTGCCCACAAGACCGACCGGCTGGCCGAGCTGGTGTGCAGCAACTCGCTCAAGTCCGATTCGCCGGAGGATTGTCACGGCCTGTTAAAGCGAGAGCTCGCCGCCTACGGGTCGGTGATCATGGCCGCCGCCCGAGCCCATGCCGTCCCGTCCGGCTCGGCGCTTGCCGTAGACAGAGAAGCATTCGCTGCTGAGATTACGGAGCGCCTGACCCGTCACCCGCGCATCAACATCGTGAGGGAGGAGGTCAAAGCGATCCCGGAGGAGCGACCGGTGATTATCGCCACCGGCCCGCTGACCTCCGATCGGTTGGCCGGGGCGTTGCGAGATCGGTTCCTGGACTATCTGGGGGCGCAGGACGCCTCAGCCACTCCCTCCGATCTTCTCTACTTTTACGACGCCATCTCGCC
>JACQEV010000395.1 GCA_016200385.1 Candidatus Methylomirabilota bacterium | reverse complement strand
TCAGCTTTCTATCCCACTCGTGGGGAAGGTCAGCCGGCGCCCTGAGCTGTTCCTCGCTGTCCCGGTCCTGGATCGCAGCGGCGTCCTGAGGGCGATCCTGGTAGGTGGCCTGGACATGGCCGAGCTCTACAATCGCCACCTGTCTGAGCCCGGGACAAGGGAGCCACAGGGGCGTACGCTTCTGCTGGAGCCGTCGGGGGAGCCGATGGCCACTTCGGACCGAACAATCGAGAAGGTCTTTGCCACCAGGGGCAATGTCCGGATCACACCGAAGCCATGGGAGAGCGACTCCCGCCTGCTGGTCTGGACCGATGAGCAGGGGCGCCGTATGGTAGGGGCCGGCGCCTCCCTCGCGACATGGAAGTGGACGATCCTGCGCGGAATCCCGGAGGAACACCTCCGCGATGCGCTGGCCGCGCAGATCCGGCGGGTGGCCTACCTCGCCCTCTGGCTGCTACTGGCCTGTGTGATCGCAAGCCCGCTGGTGGCGCGCCTCATGGCCAATCCGATCACGGCGATGGAACAGCAGGCGAGGCGAATCGCCGGTGGGACCCTCGGGGAGACGGTCACCCCGCCCCCCTACCTCCCGCGCGAGCTGCTTGACCTGTCGCGTTCCTTGAATACGATGTCGGCCCAGCTCGCCCGCAATTACCGGGAGGCCTCCGCGGTGAGTATCGTCGCCCAAGCCGTCAGCCAATCGCTCGACCTGCACGCAATCCTGCGGGGGTCGCTTGCAACTATCGCCGATGTCATTGCCTTGGATGCTGCACTGGTCTTTCTGCTGGAGGGGGACGAGCTTCGGGTGGCCACGCACCTCGGCCTGTCGGACGAATTTGTCCACCGTGTCGATCGGATGTCCCTCGGCGAGGGGTTTGTAGGCCGCGTGGCGGCGTCTGCCGCACCGCTTCTTGTGGAAGATATGTGGGTCGATCCGCGATTGGCGCGGGACGTGGTCAAAAAAGAGGGGTTCCACTCCTTGGCCAGCGTTCCCCTCTCCTCGAAGGGGCGTCTCCTCGGCGTCCTCGCGATCATGGGGCGCGGCATTCGCCAGTTCAGTGAGGACGAATTGACCCTGGTGACAACCATCGGCGCCCAGATCGGACTCGCCGTCGAAAACGCCGGTCTCTACGCCCAGGCCCAGGCCCGGCTCAAGGAGGCCGAGGCATTGGCAGAGATCAGCCGGCAGCTCAGCAGCGCCCTCGACCCGGAAATGGTCATTCTGACGATCGTGTGGTGGGCCAAGGAGCTGTGCAGCAGCGACCTGGCGGTCTTTGCCCCCTACGATCCAGCCCGCCGAGTGGCCACGATCACGGCATTTGTCGGCGCCAGGACACCGCTTCTCAGCAACTATGAGATCGTCGCTGGGGAGGGCGTCGATGGCAGGGTCCTTGAAACCGGGGAGCCGTTCGTCACCGACGACTACTTCAACGATCCTCGCGTCTCGCAGGAGTGCGTCGAACTGGCGCGGGCGGAAGGCTTCGTCGCCAAGCTCGCGGTCCCCGTCCGTTCACGGGACAAGAGCATCGGCCTGCTGTGGGTCATTAACCGGCACCAGATCCCTTTCACCCAACAGCACCAGGAGATTTTGCAGAAGCTGGCCGCCCAAGCGGCCGTCGCCCTGGAAAACACCCGCTTCTATCAAGAGGCCCAGGATCGGCTTCGAGAGACGGAGACGCTCCTGACCGTCAGCCGGGCGCTCTCCTCGACCCTGGACCTCCAGGAGACGCTCCGGCGCGGCGCCCGGGAATTGGCCCGCGCGATCCACGCTGATAGTGCCGGGGCGTATCTCATTTCCTCGGACGGGCAGGACCTGCGTCCCTATGCCGGCTACCACCTCCCCAAAGATACGCTGTCGTACATCCGATCCACCCCGATCCCGCCTCACTATAACCGCTTTGTCGAGGAGGCATTCAGCACCCGACGCACCATCTTCTCATCCGACTGCCAGCTCGACCCGAGATTCGACGAGAAGATCAAGCTCTTTTCCATCCGTGCAGTGGTCATGGTCCCTTTCTTCGCGCGGAATGAGATCCCGGGCAGTCTCTTCGCTGTCTGGTGGGAGAAACCGCACACCCCCACTCCCCGTGAACTGGAGCTGGCCGACGGGATCGGTCGGCAACTGACCCTGGCCAGCGAGAACGCGCGGTTGCATCAGGAAAGCCTCGATCGCGCCGCCGCCCTGGCCGAATCAGAGGACCGGTACCGGCGACTGGCCGAGGGCGCAAAGGATCTCATCTTTACCGTGGATCTCGAGGGACGCTTCACCTATCTGAACTCAACTGTCGAGCAGGTCCTGGGGTACCGGCCGGAAGAGCTGCTGGCCAAGCCCTCCATCGCCTCCGTCGCTCCAAAGGACCAGACCCTTGTCAAAGGGCTTTTCGCCAAGGCATTGACGGGTGAGAACGCCTTCGACGTCTATGAGATCGACGCCATCAAGAAGGACGGATCAACGATCCCCCTCGAGGTAGGCGCCAGCACGATCTACGATGCCGAGGGGCGGGTGATTGGCCGGCAGGGAATCGCGCGGGACCTGACCGAGCGGCGGCGCCTGGAAGAAGAGATGCGGGAGCGGAAACGGCTTGATGAGATCAACCGTTTCAAGTCGCAGTTCCTGGCCAACATGTCACACGAGCTCAGGACCCCTCTGCACTCCGTCATCGGATTTTCGGAGATCCTCCACGATGGCCGCTTCGGCCCTCTGGCGGAGAAGCAGGCCCGGTTCGTGAAAAACATCCTCGTGAGCGGACGCCACCTGCTCGTCCTGATCGACGACATCCTGGACCTCGCCAAAATCGAGGCCGGGAAGATAAAGCTCCATCGTGGCCTCTTCGACATCCGCGCCGTCATCGACAAGGTCTGCGCCGTCATGCAGCACCAGGCCGACGTCAAGCACCACACCGTCAGGATCGAGGTGGACCCGGAGGCCAGCGTCGGCTTCGCCGATCATCAGAGGGTCCAGCAGATCATCCTGAACCTCCTCTCCAATGCGATCAAGTTCACCCCTGACGGTGGGCGGATCACCGTCACCGCCCGCCTAGTTCACAGTTCACAGTCCACAGTTGACGGATGGGACAAAGTAGACCGTGAACTGTCCACCGTGAACCGTGAACCGCACCAAGATTTCGTTGAAATCTCGGTGACGGATACCGGGATCGGGATCAGCTCCGATGATCTCCCTCGCCTCTTCCGGGAATTCGAACAACTGGAACCCTTCTATACCAAACACCATCAGGGAAGCGGACTGGGCCTGGCCCTTTGCAAGCGCTTGGTGGAGCTGCAAGACGGCACGATCTGGGCCTCGTCGGAAGGAGCGGGACGCGGCAGCACCTTTACCTTCACCATCCTTGCGGCCGCCCCTCCGGATTGGTCAAGCGATGCCTAAGCGGGTGCTGATCGTCGAAGACAACCCCATCAGCCTGGAACTCCTCACGGAACTGGTGCAAGCCGAGGGGCATCGGGTCATCACTGCCCTCTCCGGTACCGAGGCCCTTTCTCTGGCTCGCGCTGAACTTCCCGACCTGATCCTGATGGACATCCAGCTCCCGGGCATTGACGGATTGACGGTGACCCGAGCCTTGAAGGCGGAGCCGACGACCAAAGAGATCCCGGTCGTCGGGATCAGCGCGCACGCCCTGCGAGAGGACGTGGACCGCGCGCTGCAGGCGGGCTGCGCCGCCTACCTGTCAAAGCCACTGGACACGCGGGACTTCATCGACCTCATGGCGGGGCTCCTGGGTAACGACGCGCAGCCCCAGCGGGGGATCGCTGAGGCGCGTTAACCATCCGAGAGACGGGCTGGTTCTGGGAGAACGGTGACAGAAGAAGCGGGTGCTGCTATGAAGCCTGCCGGGCGAGCGCGCCAGGTGCTGATCATCGATGATGATCCCCACATCGCCGAGACGATGGTCGCGGCCCTTAAGAATCGTTATCAGGTCCACGTGGCGACGGACGATCGGGAAGGCCTGGCGATCCTCCGGCGCCATCCGATCGATCTCGTGTTGCTGGACGTCCGCCTGAGGTCCAGCGATGGCCTCGAAGCCCTGGGACGACTCCGGGCCGCTCGCGATTGTCGGGTCCTGGTCCTGACCGGTTTTGGCTCCGATGAGGTCCTGCTCAGGGCGCTTCGCGCCAAGGTTGATGATTACATGGACAAGCCCTTCAATGTCTTCGAGCTCCAGGCGAGAGTTGCAGCCCTGCTGGGCGAGATGCCGAAAGACGGGGGTCCTCTCTGCAAAGTTCACCACATATTGCTGTACCGCTTTGATGAACCCCACACCACCATGTCATTGGCCCGCGTGGTCGGGCTGAGCACCAGCCACCTCCGCCGGCGTTTCAAGGCGGCCTTTGGCCTCACGCCGATGGCATGCCTGGAGCGCGTGAGAATGGAGGAAGCCGTCCAATTCATGAAGGACGGAGCGCTCTCCATCAAGGAAGTGGCCAGAAAGGTCGGGTATCGTGATGCAAACAACTTCTCCACTGCTTTTAAGCGCTTCTACGGCACCTCCCCCCAATCGCATCGTGGAGTTCCCACCTCGTTGTAAGCACTCCTGAAATCGCTAAAACATCCCGCAGAACCTGATACACACTCTAACCTGTTGTTACCACGCTGCGTCTCAGGCACGCTCGCCATACCCTTGCCCGCG
>JACQEV010000043.1 GCA_016200385.1 Candidatus Methylomirabilota bacterium | reverse complement strand
CAGGGTGTGAACCCAAATGAAATATTGATCTTGATGCGCAGCGACCATAACAATGTATTCTCTGTGCCCATTCGATTGGCATTGCAGGCCCTGGGGATTGGTGTTGGAATCGCTGCGGACCCCTTAGAACCACTGAGCACTGAAGCTGGAAGGCATTTCTTATGCGTGCTGCGTCTTCTTGTAAACCGTCGTGATCACCTTGCATGGCGAACTCTGTTGGCTATCCGAAACAATGGGGTCGGGACTGCTACCTTGGAAAGCCTCTATGAGCTCTCCAGAACGAGGGGAATCCCATTTACAGATGCGCTGGATCTTGTCCGCGGGAATAGTACTCTAGTGAGTGGAAGGGGCATGGCCGCTGTAACAGATATAGGAGCTGTGGAAAGATTGCTAGACGAGATTCGTGTGGCTCCTTCAGATGACATGTTCAGCTTTCTGCGGGACCTAGCACGGCAGCAAATCGCAGATGAGAACCTAAGAAATCAAATTGTCTCTCTCTTCGAGCGGGTTTCTCCTGCCGTGGAGGTCACAGACTTGGAGCAGTTGCTTCGCGCAATAAATGTATCCCTCGGTAATGCTGAGCAGGATCGAGAATCGGACAGAGTGGCAATCATGACGATGCACCAGGCTAAGGGGCTTAGCGCCGACGCTGTCATAGTTGTCGGAGTTGAAGACGAGTACATTCCGGGGCGTGCTCAGGGCGAGGCTGTAGGGCATTGGGATGCTAGTAATTGATCAGTCAAGGCGTGGGATGGCGCAGGCTTAGGGTTGGCGACGAAAGCTTTCTCAGCGGGATTGTATAGCAAAAGTGAGGTAGTTAGGAACTGAAGGGGACGGGAAAGAGAGGATTGATAGTGAATGGTGAGAAAGGTGGACAGGGGTATGCGGAGAGGTTTCGGGCTGGGTTGCGGGGCCGGTCCGGCTGAGCGGCGGGGCAAAACTGATGGATCACATGCTGCTGGAGCTTCTGCTCACGTATGCCATCCCTCGCCGCAACACGAAAGCTGCGGCGTACGGCCGAAATGGGAGAGTATGAAATCCTTTGACCCAAAGCGGTTCGTTGGGGCGACGATCACCCGGAGCGTCTGTGGGCAAGCCGGGGCGGTTGCAGAGCCGAAAAGAGGGCGGGCCGTAGGGGATGACTGGCTGGCCTGTGCGCGGCCGTCGGTTGGCGTGTTGGACGCGCGTGTGAATTGAGTATCCACCATGGGATGGTAGAAAATCTACCATTGCTATGCGCCATTCAACGGAGGACCGCTATGAAACGGACCCAAATTCAGCTTGACGAGCGTACCTATGAAGCCTTGCGACGCCGGGCCTTCAAGAAGGGGTGCTCGATATCCGCTCTCGTTCGTGAGCTTCTGGCTCACTCGCTCAAGACGGGCAAGACCAAGAAGCGGCCCTCCATCAAGGACTTTGCCTTTATCGGTGCCGGCCGTTCGCGCCAGGGCCGACTCTCACCAGTCTCAGAACGTCACGACGAGGCACTGGAAGAGGCCTTGATGAAAGAGCATCGTCGATGACCTTCCTGGGCCGGCCATCTGCGCTAGGCCCGACCAGGCATACTCTCGACAGGAGCATGCCAGGAAAGGGTTCCAAGTCGCGGACTGCCCACTGGTCTAAAACGTGCTGAATGAGGTCTTGTGGGAGGTGTGGCAGGTGGGTGAAGGGAAAGACGCAAGGGAGCATGCCAAGGGGCATCGGGAGCGGCTGCGGGCTCGATACCGGCTGAGCGGCGAGGCAGCGCTAATGGATTACGAGCTGCTGGAGCTTCTGCTCACGTTTGCCATCCCTCGCCGCGACACGAAGCTGCTCGCGAAGAAGCTCCTGGAGCGATTCGGGACGCTCGCCCGCATCTTTGAAGCCGAACCGCGGGCTCTCGAAGAAGTGGACGGGATCGGGCCCCATGCGACTACGCTGATTTCGCTGGTCCGACCCCTCGCGACGCGCTTCCTCACCGAGCCTCGCGGCGCGAAAACGGTGCTCAGGTCCACCGCGGATGTGGCCGCCTATTTCCAGGCCAAGCTGAAAGGCCTGCTGGAAGAGGAGGTCCACGTGGCCTTCGTGAGCGCGAAGAACGCGGTGACGGCCACCGAGTGCCTGCAGCGCGGGACGGTCGATCAGTCGGTCGTGTACGTCAGGAAGGTGATCGAGCGCGCCCTGGCGCATAAGGCCAGCGGCTTCCTGCTCGCCCACAATCACCCCAGTGGCGATGCGACGCCGTCGGACCATGACCGGGACATCACACAAGCCCTAAAGGCAGCGGCGGCCACTGTCGGCGTGCGCTTCCTCGATCATCTGATCATTGGTGACCACTCGCCGTTCAGCTTCAAGGCCAACGGGCTGCTTTAGAAATAGGTCCGCTTCCATTCCCTTGGCCCCTCGCTCTTCCCTTTATTGCCGTCCCTCCGGGCGGGAGCGTTCTCTTTTCTCTGGGCTCTCCGTGTCTCTGTGGCGGAGTTATTGCCTGGCCAGTCGGCCTTCCCGTTCGGGCGGGCCGGGCGATCTTGAGGGGTGCTCCTGGGGTTCTGCCCCGCGTTCCCGTTCCCGGCGGGACGCCCCTGGGTTTCTCGGAGGGCGCGGTGCGCGGCGTTCTCCTTCGTCCGGGCTCGCTCCGCCGATTTTCGGGCGCGGATGACAGCGAGGCGTTCGGCGATGGGGACCTCGAAGCGCTCCGCGGGTTTCTTTGCGTAATCAAACCCCGGGACTTTCTGGCGCGGCAGGCGTTTGACGATGTTGCTCTCGATGGTGCGGAGATTGCTCTCTTCGTTCGGTGAGACGAAGGTATAGGCATCACCCGTAGCGTCCATCCGTGCCGTGCGCCCGACCCGGTGGATGTAGTCCTCGGGGAGGTTCGGGACGTCGAAATTCACCACCAGGCCCAGTGCCTCCACGTCGATGCCGCGCGCGGCGATGTCTGTCGCGACGAGGACGCGGCACCGTCCCTTCTTGAAGCTGGCCAGGGCTTCAGTCCTCTGCGCCTGGCTGCGGTTCCCGTGGATCCTTTCGCAACTGACGCCGTGCTTCTCGAGGAAGTCGGCGAGCCGGTTGGCCCGGTGCTTGGTCCGGGTGAAGGCCAGGACGTTCTTGGACGCGCTGTTCCTCAACAGTTCGAGGAAGAGGGTGGACTTCAGCTCATGCGGGACGGGGTAGGCCACATGGGTGATCCCCGCCGGCGGGGCGGATTTCCGCTCGATGTTCAGGAAGACCGGATTATGCAGCATGTCCCTGGCGAGTTCCACGATGGGCGCCGGCAAGGTCGCCGAAAACAGCAGCGTCTGCCGTTTCTTGGGGACGTGCTTCAGGACGCGGCGGATGTCGGGCAGAAAGCCCATGTCGAGCATGCGGTCCGCCTCATCGAGCACGAGGTACTCAATGCCGTCGAGCCGCGCGTAGGGGTACTGGAAGTGGTCGAGGAGCCGGCCGGGGGTGGCGATAAGGACGTCCACGCCCCTGCGGAACGCCCGTTCCTGGGGCCCCATGGAGACCCCTCCGTAGACCGCGGCGCCCGTCAGGGACGTGTGCACTGCGAGGTCGTGGAGGTGTTCCGCGATCTGCGCCGCCAGCTCCCGGGTGGGGGCCAGGACGAGCGCCCTCGTGGTTCCCCTGGGCTTCTCGAGGAGCCGGTGGAGGATGGGCAGCAGGAACGCGGCGGTCTTGCCGCTGCCCGTCACGGCGGTGGCCATGACGTCTCGGCCCTCCAGGAGAGGCGGGATGGCCAGGCGCTGGATCGGCGTGGGGTGCTCAAACCCCATGTTGTGGATGGCTTTCAACAAGTTCGCGTTCAGTGTGAGTGATGGAAAAGACATGATCCTCCTTCTGCTGTCATTGGGCGCGCCTGTCCTTTGATAGGCAGAACGCGCCCGTGTCATTTGTCCGGTCGGCTTGAGTGGGGCTAACGGCGGGATCACCGGAGAAGTCGCCGTGCAGGCTTTGAAAGTCCCTTCTCGACCGTGGATCGTGCCGCGTCAGAGCCTCGATCGATCCGGGTTTCGCAACGTGAAACACACTATAGCACGCTTGGCGGCTTTTGCCAAGCTGCAAAGTGTGACGAGAATTCTGCCGGAGGATGGAGGGTTTGCTGGAAGCGCACGCCCTCTTGCGGCTCGCACGCCGCGGCACGCGAAAATCGAAAATCATTGATCGCATATTGCCATGTCAGCAGACTGCGATTATACTCCATCCAATGCGGGAACCTCTATGAAGCGGACCCACATTCAACTTGATGAGCGGACGCATGAACTGTTACGGAGACGCGCCTTCGAAACATCGAGAGGCTGGAATGCTTGGTAGAAGTGAGCGGGTGAGCGTTGCGCCCTTCGCGGTGGAGATGGTCTTGATCCTGACAGTTCTCGTGGCGGGATGCGAAGGCGATCTGCGTTCTACTCTGATGCAGCGCGATTTCGACTCGCTGAGAAGCGAGGTGGCGGCCGTCTCCAGAGCGAACGAGGGGGAGAAGGCCTTCATCGAGGATCGGATTGGAAAACTCGAGACCGAGCTGAAGAGCCGACTGGAAAAAGCCGCTCAGGAGCGGAGCGAGGACGTCGAGGGATTCATGGGGTCACAGGCAAGCCTCAACACAAAACTGGATGAGCTTGCAGACCAGGCACGGCTGACTCAAGGGCGAGTTGAAGAGATAGGCCATCGTATCTCCGAACTGAATAAGAGGGTTGATGGCCTCGGCAATCAGCTCAGTCAAGCCCTTGTTGCAGTCCGCGAAGCTAAAATGGCAGGCCAGACGTCCACAGCTGCTGCCCAAGATGCAACCGCGCTCGCCCAACAGGCCGCCACCGCGTCCCAGCAGACGGCTCAGCATGTGACCAACGCCCTGCAACAGATGGCGGACCAAGCCAATGCCGCCATTCAACAGGTCGACGCGACGACACAACTCGCCCTGAGCGAAGCAAGAAAAGCGGTCGCCGCCAAGCAGACTGCCCCGCCCGTGGCCCAGCAGGTACCGGGGCTCGTCAAGCTACCTTCGCCGCCCTCGACGTTGCCTTCAGGCCAGGCGACCCCTTCCCCTCCTCTCCCGGCCCTGCCAGCCCGACCAGCGGTGAGCGCGGTGACTCCTGACGAACTGTACAAGAACGCTCTCAACGATTATACAAAAGGCAAATACGACCTTGCGATCGACGGGTTCCGCGCCTATATCATTCAATATCCCAACACAAGCCTGCTGCCCAACGCTGAGTACTGGCTCGGCGAGTCGTTCTACAGCCGGAAAAACTATGGTTTGGCGATCAAGCAGTTCGACCTCTTCCTGACAGATTATCCGGACAGTCCCAAGGTGCCAGGCGCTTTGCTCAAACAGGGATACGCGTCCCTCGAGTTGCGGGAGACGTCCCGAGGCCGAACGGTCCTCACCAATCTCATCAAGCGATTCCCGAAGTCGCCAGAGGCCAAGTCGGCGAAAGCCCGGCTCAGTCAACTCAAGAAAGGCCCTGCAAGAAAACCCGGGGCAAAGGGTCCATCAAAGCGTGTTTCATGAATCGGCACAACCTAACGCCCGTTCAGTTCGCGACCTGCATCACGATCTTCCCCACGGTGTGGCCCGATTCAATGGCCTCATGAGCGACGCGGAATTCGCTCCAGTCTAAGACCTTTGTCATGGTGCTCTGGAGCACTCTTCGATCGAGCAGGTCCGCCACGCGGTCGAGAAGCGCGCCCTGGCGTTCGGGCTCGACGCCAAACATGGGTCGAGAGAACATGTTCTCGAAGTGGACGCTCGCGCGCATGCTGAAAAGCGCGCTCAAGTCCGCGGCGGGAGCAGGCAGGATGCAGCAGATCTTGCCTAAGAAGTTCAGGACGGAAGCGAGAGAGGCGAAGTCGTTCCTCTCAGCGCACGAGAGGATGTAGTCGAAGCCGCTCGCGCCCATCGAAGGGAGCTGCGCCGCGAGTTCCTTCGAGTGGTCGATCACGCCGTCCGCGCCCATCGTTCGGCAGAACGAGGCTGACTCGGGGCGGGAGGCCGTCGCGATCACACGCAGGCCGCACACCCGTTTCGCGATTTGGATGCCGATGGAGCCCACGCCGCCGGCCCCGCCGAAGATGAGCGCCGCGCGGCCGGCGCCGGAAGCCTCTCGAACGTCCATGTTCTCGAGGAACGCCTCCCAGGCCGTGATGGCGGTCAATGGGATGGCTGCCGCCTCCTCGAACGACAGGGTTTTCGGCTTCTTGCCAACGATGCGCTCGTCACAGGCGACGTACTCGGCGTAGGAACCGTGCCGAGTGATGTCTCCGGCAAGATAGACCTCATCCCCGACCCGGAGACGGCGAGCCTCGCTCCCGATCTCCTCGACGATCCCTGCGGCGTCCCAGCCGATCACAACAGGCCCGCCAGCCGCCTTGTCGGCGCCGCCGCGCAGACCCCGCCGCACTTTCGCATCGACAGGATTCACCGAGACGGCTTTCACTCTGACAATCACGTCGCGCGGCCTGGGTACCGGCCGCGGCACCTCGACAAATCGAAGGACATCCGGCTTGCCGTATTCAAAGAACCCGATCGCCTTCATTTTCTTCGTCGTCATTGCTGACTCCTTTCTCGCCCGAGGCCGAGAGCAGCACAGTCGCTGCTCTGCCCAAACCACACCGATTATACCACGTGCTCCAAGCCTTGCTTTAAGGACAGCTCGGTCAAGCGATCACTTCGGTGACTGGGTGAGCCTTGCGATGACAAGCGAAGGATTTAGCTCCACTAAATACGTCATGCGGCTGTGGCGCCCCCTTGGGTATGAAACGCTATTGGGGAGACTTTCGAATCGATAACATTTGACTGGATTCGTATTTTGGAATCGCTATACTCAGAAAGATGGGAGCGATAAGAATCTTCTACATCGCGTTCGTGCTTGCCGGAGGATACCTAGGCGCCGGAATCGATCAGTCGGGTCTGGTCGGCCTCCATCGGCTGACGCTATCGGCCGCAGTCCGTGCGAGGACGAGCTGAGGGTTGGGACAGGTGGCATCTGCAATCGAATCCTTGACGAATTGTTTGTAAGAATGCAAGAGGGGTGGGAATGATTTTTCGGGCGTTGCATTCCAGGAATTACCGCCTGTTCTTCGGGGGACAAAGCATCTCCTTGATTGGGACCTGGATGCAGCAAATTGCCGCAAGTTGGTTGGTCTATCACATGACGAATTCAGCGTTCGTCTTAGGTGTGGTAGGATTCGCCGGCCAGATTCCCACTTTTCTGCTGGCCCCCTTTGCCGGGGTCTTTGCCGACAGAATGAATCGTCATCGGATTTTGATCGTGACCCAAACCCTGGCGATGTTACAGGCGTTGATGTTCGCGCTTCTCGTTTTGACGGGCGCCGTCACTGTGTGGCAGATCATCGCCCTCAGTATATTGCTGGGTCTTGTGAACGCGGTCGATATGCCGGTATGTCAGGCGTTCATCGTGGACATGATTGAACGAAGGGAAGCACGGTCAACGCGCTCATGTCATGCAAGAGTTGAGAGAGGCGTTTTCTTACGCGCTTGGATTCGCGCCCATCAGGTCCATTCTGCTCCTGCTTGGATTGGTCAGCTTGGTGGCCATGCCGTACACGATCCTCATGCCAGTCTTTGCGAAGGACGTCCTTCATGGCGGCGCTCACACGCTCGGTTTTCTGGTGGGAGCTTCGGGGATCGGAGCGTTAGGGGGGACGATCTATCTCGCATCGAGAAGGAGTGTCCGCGGGTTAGGGAATGTGATTGCCGTGTCCGCAGGTCTTTTTGGCATCAGCCTCCTCGCGTTTTCTGTATCACGCGTCCTGTGGATGTCCCTGCTGTTCATGCTGTTAACCGGATTTGGAATGGTGCTCCAGTTCGCAGCGAGTAACACCGTCTTGCAGACCATTGTGGATGACGACAAACGCGGGCGGGTGATGAGCCTATTCACGATGGCGTTTGCCGGCGCGGCCCCATTTGGCAGTTTGCTGGCTGGTGGACTCGCCAGTCGGATCGGTGCCCCAGCGACGTTGTTGCTGGGCGGAGTGTGCTGCATTTCAGGTTCGCTGGTGTTCGCCAGAGCACTTCCTTCGTTACGGGAAATGGTTCGCCCGATTTATGCACGAAAGGGCATCATTCCGGAAGTGGCTTCAGGACTCCAGTCGGCAACCAGCTTGACCAGGCCGCCCGCAGATTAAGGCGAATATACTTGGTCGCCTTGCTTTGTCATGGCTGGCGACTCGGGGGTCGGGAAGGTGAAAAGAGCGCATTTCATGGTTCGACAGGCGCGCGAGAGCGATAACGAGGCGCTCGTTGAGCTGGATCGCCGGTGCACGATGGGCGAAGAAACCATCATGGCCTTCGTCCGTTCCCACGATTTCTTCGCTCGATCCAAGCCATACGAACAGCCTCAGCTTCTTGTCGCCGAGGCCGGCAACACCATACTTGGCGTGGGAGGGGCGGCACTGAAGCCCCTCCGGGTGGGGGATGAGCTTCTGAAAGCGGCGTATTTCTATGGCCTGCGTGTGGATCCGGCCTTCCGTCGGTTGGGAGTGGCCTCAGCCATCGGAGATGCCTTGATAGAGCTGGTCAAGCAGAGGGAAGCCGACTTCACCTTCTCCTTAGTGTTGGAAGGGAACGTCCCGTCCCTGGGGCTTCTGGCAAAACGTGGCGCCCGGGCGGTGAGACGGTGCGTCCTTGCGATCCTCCCGGCCGGCGAGGCGGGAGGAGCCGGGCGGTGGCGACCCCTTGAGGAGCAGGATCTCGATCGGACTGCCCTCTTGTTTCGGAGCGCGTTTCCTTGCCATGACCTTTTTCCGCCTTTCGATGTCGCCGCGTTACACGGGTTGCTCAAAAGGTCTCCAGGCCGTGCTCTCCGAACCTGCTATGGCCCGGACGTCGGGGGGGAACTCACAGCGTGCTTCGGCCTCTGGGACTACTCCCCGATCATAAGGATGCGGATCCAGCAAAGAAGCCCGAGGGAACAGGCTGAGCACCCCTGGCTGTTTCAGGCAGGGGAGATCGCCCCACATTTCCTTCTGCCCCTGGCTTTTCAGACACCTGAGCTGTTGGCCGAAGCGATCCAGGAAGCCACACGGCTCCTGGCCGAGCGCCGGCGAGGTCCAATCATCCCGGTCCTCATCATTCCGTATGATCCAGAAGATCAAGCGTTCGCAGCGATCAGGCAATTCGAGCGGTTCGAGCTCGGCATCCAGCTTTTCGCCCGTTCCATCCGCACGGAGGTGAGGCTGGGGGGCCGACCCCTGTTCCTCGATCCCACTGATTTATGAAGGAGCCGGGTAAGGCATGATGCCGGTGGATTCTGTCACGCTGACGTATACGTGACGAAGGCGTTAGACCAAAAGGGAGGGAACCGTATGCGCGTCATTCGACAGCATGAGTTTGGTGGCCCCGAAGTTCTTCGCTACGATGAGGTGTCGCTTCCCGAACCCGGTGTTGGCGAAGCGCGGGTCAAGATCGACGCAGTTGGGGTCAACTATGTCGATATCTACCAGCGAACGGGCCAATACCCTGGCCCGCTCCCCATGATCCCCGGCAGGGAAGCTGCCGGGGAGGTCGATGCGGTCGGCCCTGGGGTTTCAGACGTCCGACTGAGAGACCGCGTCGCCTACGCTGGACACGTGGGCTCGTATGGCCAGTATGCGATCGTCCCGGCCTGGATGCTGGTGCCGATTCCCAACGCTCTGGACACCCGGCAGGCGGCTGCAGTGATGCTTCAGGGGATGACAGCGCACTACCTTACTCATAGCACCTACCCGATCCAGCCGGGCGACACGGCGTTGGTTCACGCGGCGGCAGGTGGCGTCGGCTTGCTGCTGGTCCAGCTCGCGAAGAGGCGGGGAGGCTGGGTCATCGGGACCGTCTCGACAGAGGAGAAGGCGCGATTGGCCAGGGAAGCCGGTGCGGCTGAGGTCATCCTCTATACGCAGAGTGACTTTGAAGCGGAGACCAGGCGCCTGACCAATGGCAAAGGGGTGAACGTTGTGTACGACTCCGTCGGGCAGACGACCTTCGACAAGAGCCTGAATTGTCTCACACCTCGAGGCTACATGGTTCTATACGGCCAAGCCAGCGGGCCGGTGCCGCCGCTGAATCCACAGGGTCTCAGCGCCAAGGGTTCAGTATTCCTGACTCGCCCCACCCTCGCGCATCACATGCGAGATCGGGCGGAACTGTTGAAGCGGGCCGGCGACCTGTTCACGTGGATCACCGCCGGCGAGCTTCATGTGCGGATCGACAAGACCTTCCCCCTGAAAGAGGCCGCGGAGGCCCATCGCTACCTCGAAGGGCGAAAAACCAAAGGCAAGGTATTATTGATCCCCTAACGGGAGGTCGCTTCATCCATGAACGCGCTAGGCACCCCGCAAATGGTCAGGCAGCGTAGAAGGAACCCCCCGGCCCGTGCCTCCTTGTTGCTCTTGTTGGCGGTAACCCTTGTGTGCGGTGGAGCGAACGGCGGTCAGGGCTTGCCGCTCGATCAGATCACATTGCCCCCCGGGTTTGAAATTGCCATCTATGCGAGCAATGTGCCCAATGCGCGTTCTATGACCCTCAGCCCCAACGGAACCTTGTTCGTGGGAACGAGGACCGCAGGGAATGTCTATGCCATCGTGGATCGCGATCATGACCATAAAGCCGACGAGGTGATCACCCTCGCCAGGGGCTTGAATATGCCAAATGGCGTCGCGTTCCGCGACGGCGCGCTGTACGTGGCCGAAGTGAATCGCATCCTGCGATACGACAATATCGAAGCCCACCTGAAGGATCCGCCGAAGCCTGTCGTGCTCAACGAGAGCTTTCCCCGGGATCGGCATCATGGATGGAAGTTCATTCGCTTCGGGCCGGATGGGCTGCTCTACGTGCCAGTCGGGGCGCCGTGTAATGTCTGCGAGGGCGAGGATGAACGCTATGCCTCGAT
>JACQEV010000409.1 GCA_016200385.1 Candidatus Methylomirabilota bacterium | reverse complement strand
TCAACTGAAGGCGCTTCAGGCCCTTCTCCCAACGGGGCATGACATCCGCGCAGCCATCCTGGACGGGGACACCCCGGCATCCCGCCGGGCCAAGCTCCGGGAGAATCCACCCCAGCTTCTGCTGAGCAACCCCGATCTCCTACACCTCTCGCTGCTTCCATACCACGCCCAGTGGCGGGAGCTTTGGCAGAACCTACGCTATGTGGTCCTTGATGAACTGCACACCTATCGCGGGGTTTTTGGCTCACACATCGCCCATGTCCTGCGCCGCCTGCAACGCGTGGCGGCCGCCTATGGCGCCCGGCCCCAGTTCATCGCCTGCTCGGCCACGATCGGCAATCCGCTCGAGCTGTCGGAAAAGCTGACCGGGCTTTCGTTTCAGTTGATTGAGAGTGACGGGGCGCCGCAGCGGGGCAAGCGGTTCCTGATGGTCAATCCGATTGGCAGCCCATATGGCGCGGCGACGGAGCTGCTGCTGCGCTGCCTGCACGCCGGCCTCAAAACCATCGCCTTCGCCAAGGCCCGCAAGATCGCCGAACTGATCGCGATGTGGGCGCGGCAGGCCGATCGCACGCTCGCCACCAAGCTGAAGGCGTACCGCGCCGGTTTCCGGGCCGATGAACGGCGGGCGATCGAGCAAGGGCTGTTCACCGAGCGGCTCGCCGGGGTCGTGACGACCTCGGCATTGGAGCTCGGGATCGACGTGGGCGGGCTGGATGCCTGCCTGCTTGTCGGCTATCCTGGCAGCATCACCAGCACGTGGCAGCGGGGCGGCCGGGTGGGTCGCGGTCGGCGGGAGGCGTTGATCCTCATGGTTGCACTGCCAGACGCCCTCGACCAGTACTTCGTCCGGCATCCCGACGACTTTTTCAGCCGTCCGTATGAGGCGGCCATTGTTGATCCCGGCAACCGCCAGATCCTGGCCGGGCACCTCGTGGCCGCCGCGTCGGAGCTTCCGCTGCGAACCGATAATGCATTTTATGCCGCCGAAGGCGAACTCATCCAGGCCCTCCATGACCAAGGAAGGCTGCTCCTGTCCGCTGATGGAACCGAGTGGTACGCCAGGGAACGGAACCCGCAGCGGCGGATCAACATCCGCTCGCTGGGAGAGGCGTGTGCCATCCTCGATCCTGACGGCCGGGCCGTCGGTACCATCGACGGGGTCCGGGCGCTCCACGAGTGCCATCCGGGCGCTATTTATCTCCATCAAGGGCAGCAGTATGAAATCGACGCCCTGGACCTGACTCTGCACAAGGTCCACGCGAGGCCTGTTTCTGTCGATTACTATACCCAGCCGACCGGCGAGAAAGAGACAGAGATCCTGGAGACGATGGAGTCGCGGGATCACCAGGGGATCCCGTATCACCTGGGACGACTGAAGGTCACCGAGCGGGTGACCGGGTACGAGCGCCGCCGGATCTTCGGGCAGGAGCGGCTCGGGGCGTTTCCCCTGGATCTGCCCCCGCAGACCTTCGAGACCGTCGGCCTCTGGTTCGAGCTGCCCGAAGGCCTCCGAAGGCTGATCGAGAAGGAAGCGTTCCACTTCATGGGGAGCATTCACGCGGTGGAGCACGCCATGATCGGGCTCTTTCCACTGTATGCCCTCTGCGACCGATCAGACATCGGCGGGATCTCGTATCCGATCCACCCGCAGGTCGGCCGCGCGGCCATTTTCATCTACGACGGCTTCCCCGGAGGGATCGGGCTGGCCGAGCGCGTCTTCCGAGTGCTGCCGGAGCTGTTCCTCACGACGCGACAGCTCCTAGATGACTGTCCCTGCGAATCCGGCTGCCCCTCGTGCGTCCATTCCCCGAAATGCGGCTCAGGCAACAAGCCGCTCGACAAGCCGGGCGCCCATCTTACCCTCAGGGGTCTGCTCCGGGAGACAGAATGGGCCGAAGGCGATCAGCCCACCCGTCGCGCTTCGATGAGCGGCTCCAATCCAGAGATGGAGCAGGGACCACATCCGCCTCCGGCGGAGCCGACGGCTCTTGTCTTTGACCTGGAAACGCAGCGGAGCGCCGAGGACGTCGGCGGGTGGGAACACCGGCACCGGATGGGCATGGCCGTGGGAGTCGTCTATGATCTTGACCGTGCCGAGTTCCGCGTCTACACCGAGCCTCAGGTTGAGGCTCTCATTGCGGAGCTTACCAGGGCGCGCCTGATCGTCGGGTTCAACCTTCGACGATTCGACTTCGACGTGCTGCGGGGCTACGCCGACCTAGACTATAACGCCCTCCCGGCCCTGGACATCCTGGAGTGCATCTACCGGAAACTGGGGTTTCGCCTGAAGCTGGATCACCTCACCCAGGAGACCCTCGGGGAGCGGAAGTCTGCGGACGGCTTGCAGAGCCTGGCCTGGTTCAAGGCGGGGGAGCTGGAGCGGGTCATCGAATACTGCAAGCAGGATGTGCTGCTGACGAAACGGCTCTACGACTTCGGCCGACAGCACGGCTACCTGCTATATCGGGACTATCAGGGACGGGCGGTCCGCCTTCCGGTGGACTTTGATGAAAATTTGTTTTCACGGCGGCCCCGGTAGGGTATAATGCTTTCCCCTCTCCCCTGGGGGGATATCATCCGGTCAGAATTTCCTACCATGTCAGGGTTATCGGAGGGAGAGATGCCCGCCTTAGAGTACAAGCAGATCAAGCGAGCCTACGCCATCATGTCCCCTATGTACGATCTCCTCTTCGACAAGATCTTTCATCCAGGCCGGGTCGCGGCGGTGCAACTGCTGGGGATCAGGCCGAACGACCAAGTGCTCGAGGTGGGGATCGGCACCGGGTTGAATCTTCCCCTCTATCCCCGGAATTGCCGCCTCGTCGGCATCGACCTTTCCCGGCAGATGCTGAAGAAGGCCAGGGAGAAGGTCCAGGAATATGGCATGGAGAACGTGACCCTCAAGGTGATGGACGCTTCGAAGTTGGAGTTTCCCGACGAATACTTCGACCATGTCCTGGCCACCTATGTCATCAGCGCGGTCCCGGAACCGGTTCGGGTCCTTCGGGAAATCAAGCGAGTCTGCAAGAAGAAGGGGCACCTCGTTATCTTGAATCACTTCAAGAGCGAGAACAAGGTCATCGGCGCCTTCGAGGAGTTGGTCGCCCCCCTCTGCGGCCAGCTCGGGTTCAAAACCGATCTGAAGCTCATGCCACTCCTGAAGGAGGCAAAGTTGACCACTGATCAAGTGCATCGCGTCAACCTCCTCAATGGCTGGCGCCTGGTTCGCTGCATCAATGACTAATACGCGACATCGTGTCACCTCGCAGGTGGGGTTATTGAGCGCATTCCTCCTGAGCGCCCTTCTCCTCGTGCCTCTCTCAGC
>JACQEV010000392.1 GCA_016200385.1 Candidatus Methylomirabilota bacterium | reverse complement strand
TCTTTGTCCCGGGCGGAAAGCGATCCTTGACCTCCTGGAGACGTTCGTTGACGAGTTGGCGCGCCGTGTAGATATTCGTTCCCCACCTGAAGACGACCATCATGCTCGAAAGGCCGGCCGTCGATTTGGAACGGATCGCCTCGACCCCCGGTGTTCCGTTAAGAGTGGTCTCGATGGGGAAGGTGATGAGGAGCTCGACGTCCTGGGGCGGCAGGCCTGGCGCTTCGGTCTGAATGACTACTTGAGGCGGAGCGAACTCGGGGAAGACGTCGAGGGTGATCCGCCGCACCGCAAACAGGCCGGCGATCAGCAGGACCACCGAGGCGACCACCACAAGGAGGCGATTTCTGAGAGACCACTGGATGATCCAGGGAAACATCGATGTCTTCTCCTTCGACAGGCTCAGGACAGGTCCTTAGTGGGGGTGACCGCCCAAGGCCGGCCCCCCGCCCTTCGCGGCGAGCCACTTCGCATAGAGCTGGCGGTTTCCGTCCGTGACGACCCGATCGCCCGGGGAGAGGCCGCGCCTGATCTCGGCGAAACGATCATTTCGGGTTCCGAGTGCCATGTCGGCCCGGACGTAGGCACCGCTCCGTTCGACGAAGGCGAATTCCGATCCCTCCGCGCTGATGAGGCTCTCCACCGGGATCGTGAGGCTTCGTCGCTGCTCGCCCACAATCGCGTAGACCTGCGCGAAGAGATCTTGCTTCAGCATCCCGCGGCGATTTCTGACCTCTGCCCAAATGGGTATGGTCCGTTTGGTCGGGTTGACCGTTGGGCTGATGAAGCTGATCTTGCCCTCGAACACCTCATTCGGATAGGCGGAGACGACAACACGAACCTTCTGTCCGACCTTCAGCAAGGACAAGGTGTCTTCAAAGGCCTCCCCCTCGATGATCATCACCGAGGTGTCGATGATCTTCATCAGCACGGCGTTCGGCTCAATCATCTGCCCCAGTACGACACTCCTCTCCACGATGGTCCCGCCCAGAGGAGCGAGAATGTGAAGCGTGGTGACGGCCTTCTCCTGTCGAATTCGTTTGATCTCTTCCGGGGGAAGACCGAGCAGGATCAATTGCCGCGTCAGGCTCTCGATCTCGTTCAGAAGCTCACGCTGCTGATTCTCCAGGGTGAGCAGCTCTCTTCGGGCCGCGATCCCGCGTTCGACGAGCTTCTTCGCTCGCTCCAGATCGATAGTCGTCAGGGCCAGCTTGTTCTCTGCCTGAATCAGGCTCAATTCCGCCCGTTCCAGCTCCACGCTTTGGACCTCCAGCAGGTCTTCTCCTCTCTTCACCCAGGCACCTAACGGGACATGAATATCCAGTACCTTGCCCGGGACGCGGCTCGTCACCTGGGCCACGCGATCGGGGTGGGGCTTCACAATCCCATTAAGCTTGCGGACATCTTCGATCGGTCGAACTTGCGCGACCTCGGTCTTGAGGCCAATGTTCTCCCGCTCTTCGGCGGTCAACCGGATGCCGATCGATGTTTCGCTTGATCTGGCCGACTCTTTATGGTCATCCTTGTGCGATCCGTCGTGACGCTGATCGTCATGCGGCTTCGCATCCGGGGCGTAGGCGTGATCTGCCCCGTCTCCCGTGGCTGGTGTCCCACTCTCCTGCGGCTTTATGTCCTGACCCGGAGCTGCGCCTGTTTGACCCGGCCCGGGCCTGGGCTCCTCTCTGCCGCAGCCGATGATAGCCAGAGCCATCGCCAAGAGTGTCACGCAGAAAACCTGTGCCAATCTGTGCATCTTTCTCCCCCGAATCTCCTCAGGATTCATGGGGTGGGCCCGGTTTCGAGGAGCGGCGCGCCTATCGCCCGCTCGAGCTCTACCGCAAAGAGGTTGTACTGGGCGGCCGCATCCAGATAGCGAAGCCGCCCCTCGATGAACTCCCGTTGTCCGAGGAGCACATCGGTGAGTCGGAATTGTCCGGCTTCATATCCCTCGCGAAGTAGGCGAAAATTCTCCTCCTGTTGCGGGACGATCCTCTTGACAAACTCTTCGACGATCCGTTGAGAGGCGACGAACCGCTCATAGGCCTGCGCGACCTCTTTGTCGATCCGGGCTGCGACAAAGCTGAGGGCTGCGGTCTGTCGTGACCGTTCGCCAAGGGCGATTTCGATCTCGCCCTGCCTTCGATTGAACAATGGAAGCGGGATGGCAACGCCGAAGAGGACACGCTGCTCCCTCCCATCGATCGCCAGATCATTGCTGTAGCCGAGCGACACAGCCACCTCCGGGAAAAATCGCTCCGCCATGGCGATCGCTAGCTCTTTTTCGACGGCATGCAATCCAGCGCGCATGGCCTTGAGATCCGGCCGACTCTCCATCCCCGTGCGCTTCAGTCTCTCAAGGTTCAGTTCGCCTAGGGCATACAATAACGGACCCACGGCCTGCGGAACGAAATCGGTTGGCTGCCCGAGCAGGAGGTTCAGCTCCTTGCGGGCCGCAACCAGATTCCTCTCCTCGGTCGTCCTGTCGTTGAGTGCCCGCCGCAACTCGACCTCAGCCCTCAGCACATCCAGCCTTGGCACGGCTCCGGCCTCGAACAGTTGCTGGGAGATGTTGAGAAGTTCCTGGTTCAGCGCGACGATCTCTCCAAAGAACTTGACGCGTTCCTGGGCGACCAGCACGTCAGTGAACGCCCTACTGACTTCGGCCCTGATGCGACGCTCAGCGTCCCCGACCGCCCACACGGTCCGGTCAAGGCCTGCCGCCGCTTTCTCGATCCGTAAGCCCCACTGCCCCTTGATCTGCAGCGTCTGAGAGACCGCCACGTCAAAGGCGTTCGTGCCGACGGTCTTATCGCCGTTCCTGGGCCGCCCGAACCCATAGGCCGGATTGACCTCGAGCTCCGGGTTCAGCGGGTAGACTCGAGCTTTCATCAGCTCTCCTTTGGCCACGTCGATTTGGCGCCGCTCGACGGCGAGTTCTGGGCTGTTACTGAGCGCTAGGGCGACCCCTTCGCCGAGAGAGAGCGGGGCTCCCGCACCTCGCGCAGGATCAACGGGAACGTGCAACGCGATGAAGCTGCCAATCGTAAAAAGCAGAAATATCTTAGCTCGGTTTAACATAGAGTCCTCGCTCTCAATGAGAATAAGAGAATGATGGGGTCGGTCCCCTGCCGCTTGAATGGGAAAGATGAAACCGGCAGGGCGGTTCTCACGGCAGAGGGGACCCCCGCCGGAGGATAATGTTAGAAGGGAGATTAAATCAGATAGACGGAGTGAAGGGTGTACAGTACTTTCGAAGAGGGAAGCGAAACGGAGAGCGGAGCAGGGAGGGAGGCAATCTCCAGCTCGCTTCGAGTCGCAACGGGGACTTGATAGTGCGGAACTCCGGCCAGACGCGCAGCACGAAGGCCAATGCCGGCTTTTGCGCTGATATCTGCATCATGGCCGATCCCGGCCGAGTGAAGCAGGTGATCGTCGCAGAGTGCCTTGGGGTGTGTGCTGTGGTCTTGCTCCGATGGGGACTCACTGTGGTGGCCGACCGCATCGAGTTCGGGGAGAAGGCAAAACGGATTGAGCCACAGAAACATGGCCGCGATGAGAACAATAGCACGTATCAAATGTTCAGACGGCCGTCCCATTCACCTGTTCCTTTTAACTCTGATTATACCACGACTCTTTCGCTTCTTCAAGTCGGAAAGATCGAAGGTAGTGCCCTATTTTGAAGCAGGTGACCTTCAATTAGGGCACTAGCGCGTTTAGCGCTTGTGCCTGAGCGGTGGAGGGCCTGGGGGTGGTCAGCCTTCGACCCGGAACTCTTTGATGATCCGGTACTTCTGTATCTTGTAGGCGAGCTGCCTGGGCGTGATGCCCAACCGGGCGGCAGCTTTCACCTGGATGCCGCCTGTTTCCTTCAGGGCGCGCATGACTAATTCCCGTTCGAACTCCCGTATTCCCTTCCAAGTGTCCAACGTGAGAAGGCTGCGTTCCTGCTCCTGGCGGAGCTTGACCGCATGCCCGATCAGAGATGCCACAACGGTCAGCACCCGGAGATCCTCCTCCACCGACGCCCGTGCATCCCCGGACGGGCGCTCAGCACTGAGAACCCCCAACACCTGCCCACCGATCTTAATGGGCAGGCAGATGAAGGCGATCCCGTGGAGTTCGCGAGCTTCGCGCGCACGCGTCTTGTTCAGGAAGTGGGGCTCCTTGCCGATATCAGGCACGGCCATTGGGACTCCCAACTTCATGACTTTTCCGATGATCCCTTCTCCCATCCGATAGCGGCCGCGACGCCGCTCCTCATCAGTCAAGCCGAATGCCGCCTCGATGCTGAGCTCGCGTCGTTTCCGGTCGTAGAGGCAGACGGTCCCTTTCGTCATTCCCATGAATGAGTTGAGGATTCTGAGGATAGCGACGAGCCCTTGTTGGAGGTCGATCGGATCGCCCAAGATCTTCGTCACTTCGTACAGGGCGCTGAACCCAACGGTCTTCTGAGCTAGTCGAGC
>JACQEV010000391.1 GCA_016200385.1 Candidatus Methylomirabilota bacterium | reverse complement strand
CGGAAGAATCGAGGACTCATCTTGACCTCCTGTCAGGGTTCCTGCGAGAGGCTGGCAAGAATCAAGAAGCCGTGACCATCCGTTCTTTCTGAAGAGCCCCTTGAATAGCGGGCAGGAATAATTGAATAGCCTTATACCCCGCTTCGATCAATTTGTCAAGCTTTTCAAATGCCAGGATACTTTCCCCTTCGATGTTGCCTGGTCCGATCTCGATGACAACCGCCCCTCGTCGGCGGCACTCTTCGACCTCCCGGCGCATCTGGGCTTTCCCGAGCCAATCGACGATCCGCCAGGGAAGAAATCTCCTGAGATCCTGCCTGTGCTTGAAAAGGAACCCGAGGTTGACCGCCACGATCACCAGGGCTCCTTGCTCCGAGGCGGTCAGGGCCGGCAGGTTGCCAGCGAGGCTGCCGTCAACCAACAACCTCCCACGATAGCGGACCGGGAAACGGGATGGCAGCGCGGAGCTCGCCATCAACGCCTCGACGACTGGCTCTGAAGGGACGGCGCCAATGACGGTTCGCCCGGGGGGAAGAAGCCGCGTCGCGGTAACCAAGAGGGGTGTCTGCAATGATCGAAAACTCAGCCCTTTGAGGCCAAGGCCTTCTTCAAGCCACCGGCGCCGCTGACGCCGACTGAAAAGCTGAAGGACCCTGATGAGCCTAACAGGCTGAGAAAGCTCAGCAAATCGTTCCTGGAGGACGAGGGCAGCGCCTTGTAGCCGCTCGATGGCCCGCCTGTGATCATCTGCCGCGGCAAAGGCGGCCCCAAGGATGGCGCCTATGCTCACCCCCACGAGGAGGTCGGGAATCAGCCCCTCCTCGACCAGGGCGCGAAGCACACCGATGTGCGCAGCGCCGCGGGCCGCGCCTCCTCCCAGGACTAGGGCAAAGAGCGGCGGTCGAGTCTTGGTGCGGGGCAGCGCGTTCATCTGACCGTCTCGTCTATCCACGCCAAGTAGTCGGGGGAACCGTCGAGAATCGGCAATGCAATCACCTCTGGCACCGTATAGGAATGGAGCCGCTTGACCGCCTCGATGATCGAGGGTAGGAGATCACTCCGGCTCTTTACCAGCAAGAGCACCTCTTCCTGCTCTTCGATCTTTCCCTGCCATCGAAAGAGGGAGCGCACCCCAGCAGAAGAAATGTTCACGCAGGCCGCCATTCGGCTTTCAACCAGCGCCCTGCCGATTGCCTCGGCCTCTCCCGTGGAAGTCGCCGTGATGAGCACCACGATATGACTCATTATCTGACCTATTTGGAATTCAGTCTTAAGTTTTAATATGTTACGTGGAAACTAGCCTAAACTCTGCGGGAAGTCAAGGGAATTTCTGTGACCGGTCTGGTCGAAAAAAGTCGAGAAATCTAAATAAAACTCTTTAAAGAAACTTGACAACAATTGACTCAATAGCTATATTCTGAGTGAACGCAAAGTTTACAGCCGCATCACAAGAAAATTCACATCAGGAGGAGAACAGGTGGGAAAAGTTATTGGCATTGACCTTGGAACGACCAATTCCGTCGTGGCAATCATGGAGGCGGGAGATCCGGTCGTCGTTGCCAACGCAGAGGGAGGTCGCCTGACCCCGTCGGTGGTCGCCTTCACCAAAGAGGGAGAACGACTTGTGGGCCAGGTGGCAAAGCGCCAGGCAACAACTAACCCTGAGAATACCGTCTTTTCGATCAAGCGCTTCATGGGTCGCCGCCATGAAGAGGTCGCCCAGGAGATCAAGCTCGTCCCATACAAGGTCGGCCGGGCCTCCAATGGCGATGCCTGGGTTGAAGTGAAGGGGAAGCGCTATTCCCCGCCGGAGATCTCGGCCATGATCCTCCAGAAAATGAAGGCTGATACCGAGGCCTACCTCGGGGAGAAGATCACGCAGGCGGTGATCACCGTTCCGGCCTATTTCAATGATGCTCAGCGCCAGGCTACCAAGGATGCTGGCAAGATTGCCGGGCTCGAGGTGCTCAGGATTGTCAATGAACCGACTGCCGCGTCATTGGCCTACGGGCTTGATAAGAAAAAGGACGAGAAGATCGCCGTCTATGATCTGGGAGGCGGTACCTTTGACATCTCCATTCTTGAGTTGGGCGAGGGGGTGTTTGAGGTCAAAGCGACAAATGGAGACACCCATCTCGGAGGGGACGACTTCGACGAGCGGGTGATCAACTGGCTGGTGGAGGAGTTTAAAAAGGATCAAGGGATCGACCTCCGCAAGGACCGGATGGCCCTCCGGCGGCTAAAGGAGGCGGCGGAAAAGGCCAAATGCGAGCTCAGCACGACTTTGGAAACCGAGATCAACCTCCCCTTCGTCACGGCCGACGCATCCGGCCCCAAGCACCTGAGCATAAAGCTCACCCGGGCGAAGCTCGAGCAACTGACTGACGACCTGGTCCAACGGACCGTCGAGCCCTGCCGCCAAGCGCTGAAAGATGCCGGACTCCAACCCGGCAACATCGATGAGGTTGTGCTGGTGGGCGGCCAGACCAGGATGCCAAAAGTGCAGCAGATCGTCAGGGAGTTCTTCGGCAAGGAGCCGCACAAGGGAGTCAACCCTGACGAGGTGGTCGCGATCGGTGCGGCGATCCAGGCCGGGGTGTTGGTCGGCGAGGTGAAAGATATCGTCCTCCTGGACGTGACGCCCCTCTCCCTGGGGATCGAGACGCTCGGTGGGGTGATG
>JACQEV010000390.1 GCA_016200385.1 Candidatus Methylomirabilota bacterium | reverse complement strand
CCTTCGCCCTGCAGGGCGGTGAGGTCTCTTCTCCCCTTTCTCCTGGCCCAGTCTCATCAACAGACCGGGCATCGCCAGCGCAGTCAGACAGTCCCGCCTGTCCAGCCCAGGGCTTGTGCTTGCTCGAGCGACACAGTCTTTCGCGTTTTCCGCAGCTCTTCGCGACGCCTTTACTTTGGCTCACCCTATGGGCTAGCCTCCCCTGCTGGCTCCTCGCGCAAGCGTCACTCATTCTCTGTTTTCAGCTCAGAGGGCGTCGTCCCCATTAAGACTATCGTTCACCGTAGCTTAAGCACAAACAGATCTTTTGATTGCCAAACCGGAGGGAGCTCAAACACGGAGAAGACCTTATCGGTATTTTGGGAGATGACTCTCTTAATAAGATCGTCGAAGGGCTGGTATTGGTACATGTTGACCTTAAAGTCTTTGAGCATTCTTCCCCATTCTTCCTTCGAAAGGGAAATAATCGGAGTTGCGTCCACCAGCATGGCCGAACCGGTAACCTCTGCTCTATTCACCCGTACAAAGTCCACTCTATTCACCACTAGATAGTCCACGCCATATGTGTCACTCAAGATGCGGATTTTTTCCGGCGACGTAGCATAGTAGGCATCGAAGAAATCCTCCATCCTTCGCTTAATCTCACGATAATAGTCGCGTTGCCAAGGCACCGCAAGCTCCTCGTTGACCAAAACTTTTCTCATTGCAAACGTCGGGACCCAGTCCATATCTAACGGATGCCCGGCTATCAAGACATCTTTCGGGAGAGTTTGCAGATAGCTAATGAGTTGAGGGAACGGGCAGTGGACAGCGCGGGAGAGAGGAGTAAAGCGATAAATGGCCAAAGAAAATCCTGCGAGGAAGAGAGCGGGGAAAAGGAGATTGAAGGTTTGGGGCAGGCGAAACCCGCATCGCCTCTTGATCAGTCCCAAGCCAAGATTCCCGGCTTCCATCATGTTGGCGCCAACAAAGAGTTTCAGAAAGATGGGAATCGTAAACAGTAGGTACCTATACGGTAGATAGAATCTCGGAAACGCAAGGTAAGCCAAGAGATATGTCCCTACTCCCCCCAACAGTACCGAGCAGAGTTCCTTCGGGGCAATCATGCGGCCATGGCCGTACAGGGTCACGAGAATGAGGATAGCCGAGGCGCCAAGAAACCAGGCGGGACGGAACGGATTTTTCCTATCAAACCCGGTATCCTTCGCCAGGTCTTTGAACATATTGCCCCTAAAGACCGGGAACTTTCCTCCACTGCGAAACTCTGGCATGTTTTGCGCCTCCGCCCGGGTGACCAACTTACCAATCTTCGCCTCACGGCCAAACAGATAGCTGGGCGAAAGGAGGGCAACCACGATGACAATACTGGCGGCCAAGGCACGCCAACCGTCCTTATGGACGGTCAGTCTCCATTGTGTAAACCGCAGGGTAGTGAAAAGGAATGTCGCAATCGAGATGAACATCGCAGGAGGATAGATGAGGCTCTCGGCAGCGATGATCAGAACGACTGCAATGTACTTGCGCTTTATGAGGCAGTAAAGGAACGCGAGGAGTAAGGGCTCAGCGAAGGAGCGCGGCATTCCGTTTGGGACACGCCCTTCCCACAGGGTCACCAAACGGAGCGCTACGATGAGTGTCGCCGCCACGTGATCTTTGATTTCCTTCCCTATTTGAAATAAATAGAAGACGCTCAAGGGACCTAAGACTAACGGGATGAGTTTTGAGAGCATGATGGGCTCAACGACGTGGCCGGCGACCCGATAGATGAACACAAATCCTTTCGTAGCCCAGAGGCCCGAGCTCGCGAATTCCGTAAGCAGGTCGTTGTGGAATAGCTCAGGGTCACGAAATTTCTGAAGCCAATAGATCTCATTCCGAACGTCGTCCGTATTGAGGGCAAACGGGTCGAGGATGATGGGAAGCTCTTTTAGGAAACTCACCAGGAAGGCAACCGCCAGGCACGAGGGGAGCAGGAATTTACCTGCCAGTGTCGCCGCCCCATTGCGCTCGATTCTCGCCGCTACAATCAACAAGAGAACCCCCACAACGGGAAGGAGGATACTGACTGCGCGGTGGTAATACGGGTGCGGGAGAGCAAACAACAGGTGAGAGGCGTACAGGTCCACTAACTTCCTCTCCTCCTTCGTTTAACCGGTTGCGCCGCGGCCATTCCTTAGCCGCGAGTAGACAAGATGCCCTCGAAAGAGTCCGCCGACGTCTCGAATTCCAAGCTGGTATTTCTCGATCACATACTTCAAGAACATAGCGACACGGCACCGGAGGACACCCCCCGGGCCGCTCTGGCACCTGAACCTCTTCGTCCAATCCAGTGCGATGGCTCTCATGAGCTGTCCCCCAGACCGACGGTCAAGACTCGGCTATAAAAGATGGCAATCTCCTGGAAGTCCCCATCAACGGCAATCTGATGGTTTCCCTGGCTGAGGAACAGCGGCGCCTGGTACAGCCGCCCGTCGAGATAAATCTTCGGCGTACCCCCCTGCGGGCGGACCGCGTACTCAGCCGAGGCGATCAACGATACCGTTGCTCGACTGCCAGACAGATCGGCGGGCCTGAGCACACTCCCGGCCACATGCACCGGCATCCGCTTGGACTGCCGTTCAGATGATACATACACGTAATGCGACCGAAGGAATCTCGCAAGGCCTGAAGGAAGCCGTTCCTCATACCAGTTGACGATAACCACCTTGCATTGATTTCTCCACAAATCGTTCATGATCTCGGTCTCAGGGATCAGCCCAGAATGCAGCCACGCGATGATGCCTCGCGAAAGCCTGTAATAGTAAGTCGCATGAGGCCGGAAGATGTACAGCCCGTGGGCGTCATACACGCTATCGCCAGGCGGCGCGAGCGAGAGCACGAAGCGGATCGTCTGGTTCGTGCGGACGGCCGCCTTGCGAAACCGCGGCAGGTCGGCGACCAAGTCCCACAGAGGGGGCGCACACGCCATGGAGGTGAGAAGCGCCGCCAGGCAGGCCCAGGTCAAGCGCCCTGGCAGTCGGATGGCCGGCGCCCCTGGTTTTCCGTGAGTCAGGGCAACCGATCCTTCAGACGGCAGGGCCCGCTTGAAAACCCACCGCAGAACTTCGGCAGCGTACATCGCGGCCACGGGAATGAAAGGCAAGGCACTCTGGGGGTTCGGAGCTGGCATGAGGAACAGGAAAGCCGCTGCCGTCATCGATCCGGCCAATATCGGCGAGAGATGGAACTCGTCCATTACGTTGGCCCGGGCCACGGCCCGGACTATCCCTACAACAGCTAAAGCCAGGAAGGTGAGATTGACCTCTGGCAGGAGCGCGCGGATGGCGGAGAAGTGTACGGGGTACCTGAACGTGTGGATGACTCCCCATCGCAGGAAATTCGGAAGCGCCCCGGCGGCCCAGAGCAAAAACCCTCCGAGTACAACGGGGATGGCGAAGGCACCGAGGAAAAAGAGCATGCCGACGAAGTTGCTCCGCAAGGCCCCAGCAGGGCGTCGGAGGACAGACGAGAGCACAAAAACCAGGCTGAGGCCCGCGAGGGGGAACAGCGCCTTGGAGAGCACCCAGAATCCGACCCCCAAGATGGCCCCGGAGGCGACGAATTCGATTCGTCTGTGGCTCCTCCAGGCTCGCATGAACCGCCAAAGGCCTACGATGACCACAAGCGCCTCGAGGGTGTCGGGTCGAAAGAAATAGGAGGCCTGGAAGTGGAGCAACACGTAGCTGAGAAGGAGCACCGCTAGGAGCCCCGTCAAGGAGTCGAAACACTCCCGGGCGATCCGGTAGAGTTGGAGGAGGATCAGCAGAATGCACAGAAACACGAAGCCCCGGGCGACATAGATAATTCTGAGGTCTTCGCCCAACATGGTGAAGACCGGAGCCATGAGGTAGTAGAGCAGCGGCGGGTGAAGTTGCCAGAAATCTCGAAAGGGAACCTGGCCGTGGGCGACAGCCCAGGCGGCGTGAAGGTGCTCAAACTCATCGGGCTCGTAAGGAGCATAAAAGAGCAGGGGCAAGCGCATCACCAAAGCGAACACGATCAGGCCCAGTGAAGCCCACGACACCCATTTCGTATAGGAGCAGACTGCGACTCCTGAAGCCGCAGGGGTATCATGCCAAGCGGCCACAGGCGGTGAGCGCTGGATTATACGCAGTCCACCTACTGCCTTCATACGGGTCACGATATAGCGTCCTATGCGCTAGCGACTATTCTTTCCGCCGGGAGCCTGATGCTCTGTTGACGGTCGAGAACGTCCTCTTATCCGGCGCCCTTGTGGACAGCTCCCGAGGTCGATCTGAAAACTTTGATGACAAATCTGTCCTTCGACCGCGCCGCGACCTCGCCATAGGGGTAGTCAAGGATCGCAAACCCGGCGGGGGCGTTCCGGGCAATCAACTGTCTGACGTACCCTCGGAACGGCTCGAAAAGGGGTTTCATAACGACGAGCCCCCCGCGGGGGAAATCTGTCTTGTCAACTACCAGATAGTCGATGCCGTACTTTTCCGTAAACTGGCGGATCGTGTCAGGTGAACTCGCGTAGTAGGCGTTGAAGAAGTCGAACATCCGCTGCCGGACCTCTCTGTAGTAATTCTGGTAGAAGGCGACCGCGTGCATGTCATCGACCAATACCTTCCTTCTGGCACACGTGGGTACCCAATTCATATCGAGCGGGTGGCCGGCGATCAGGACATCCCTTGGGAGCGTCGCCAGGTACTCGTGGAGCGCAGGGGAGGGGCACACATACACGATAGGCTTTTTCCACACAAGAACATACGAGCTCAAGAGAAGCCCGGCCAGAAGCATGCCGGGAATAAAGGATGAATGAGGAATGAACTCATTGCGACGCCCGAATTGCGCCCATACTTGGACAGCGGTCAGAAAATCTGCCGCAACGACGATCATGGCGAATAGGGGAACCGCGAGTTCGGGATACCGGGATGGGTGGTAGAACGTGGGCCAGAAGAGGTGCGCCACCGCGAACATTCCCACAGCAGAGAGGGGAAGCGCTATGATCTCTCGCGGGAGATGCCATCGCTTCCCCTTCCACAAGGTGGCCACAACGGCTATCGCCGATCCGTAGAGGAGCCCCAGGAAGCGGGTGTACCGAGGACGCTCCTTGTTCTCGGGCAGCAGGTTCCAAACGAGGTAATCGAGCACGCTGTTTCGAAAGTGCGCGTCGTGGCCCCCGTCGTGAAATTCCGGCATTTGCAAGGTCTGCGCCCGCGTGACCATTGGGCCAAGCCGCTCGTTCCGGTACCCCAGGTAGTCCGGCGCAAGGAGCGCGAAGGCCAGCGCAAGGCTCGCGACCAGATAGATCGCCTTCTTCCGATCGACATGAAGTCGTTTCTCCGTCAGTTCAACTATGCTGAGGACAAAGACACCGAGGGACACAAGGAAAATGACAGGGTAAAAGAGCCCCTCGAGAACCAACAGCAAGACCACGATGCCGTATCGCTGCCGGAGGAGGTAATAGAGAAAGGGGACGAGCAAGGGAAGGACAAAATCCCGCTGGAGGCCGCTCGGATCACGTGCCCAGATCATGGGCAGGTAGAGCAGCACCAGGCTGCTCGCCGTCACGTTGTCTTTGATCAACCTTCCGAGCCGAAACAGGTAGAAAGCGGTGAAGGGGACGAGGATGAGCGGGAGGACGGCGCAAAACGTGACAGGATCGACCAGGTAGCTTGCCAGGTAGTAGAGGGTTGTCAGGCCTTTCTTGGCGAAGAAGGGGGAAGCGGCAAATTCGGTCAGCAGATCGTTTTGAAAGAGGTCGGGGTCTTGGAATCGTCGCATCCAGTAGATGTGGAGCATCACATTCTTTGTAATCACCGCGTTAGGAACAATAAGAGCCCCCAGCTTGCGAGTCAAAATGACGAAAAACGCGAACGCGACGGAGCCAAGAAGCAGGGGACGCGTTGCAGGGGGGCGGTTCAGTGTGGCTAAGTCCATCTCGCCTCAACCCTCCTACCAGTGTCGAGCAAGGGGCTCCTCCTGCCCGATGGACTCCTGAGGATTGTGGAGAGGCGGACGTCTTCCCTGGGTCTGAAAGATGACGTTTTCATAGATCGATTCCAAGCTTACGATTCGGTCCTCCCAGTCAAAGTGCGTGCCCGCCACCTTACGCGCATTGGCTCCGAGTTCCGCCGCCAACTGGCGATCCGTGAGGAGCGCGACGATCCCGTCTGCCAGCCCGTGGGCGCCCTCTTCGCTCACCAGGTAGCCTGTCTGAAGGTGATCAAGGATATGGCCAGCCCGCCGGAAGGCAACCACTGGCATCCCGGCAGCCATGTAGTTGAGCAGCTTGATCGGAAGTCCATAGGGCAATAGTCTCGGAAGGACCGCCACGTGACAACACGCCATGATCGCGCTGACTTTATCAAACGTCAGTCCAGTGAGAAATCGGACGCTCTCATCCAATCGCAGCCGCTCGACCAGCCGTCTATGTTTTTTGGGGTTGGAGTTAGTCACGATGAGCAGGACGGCGTCGGCACACCTAGCCCGCACCTCTTCAAAAGCCTCCAGAAGGAGGTCCACGCGCTGGTAGTTATCAAGATTCCCTGCATAGAGGACCGTGGATTTTTCGTCTAAGGAATAGCTCCTCCCGACTTGATGAATCCATTCCTCTCTGGGCTCCTCGTAAAAGATCCCGGGTGGGAGGAGGTCTATTTTCTCCCTCTGAACTCCTCGCTCCAGAAGTCGGCAGAGCATGGGGGAGGTGATCGCTAGGCACCGGTCCATGCGCCTTGGGGCGAATGAATCTAATTGTCGCCCCAACCACCTTGCCCCCGCCTTCAGGAGCATGAATGGGAAGTACGTTGGCAGTTCCTCCTCGAAAATGGTATGGGCGTGATAGATCACGGGGATCCTCCAACGCTTCCCTATCAAGAAGGCTGCGAGGGCCGCCTCGTAATTGTGGGCATGAATGATATCGATTTCTCCGCCTCGGACAAGGGTTGCTAGCTGAATGGCCAGAAAGAAATCGAGAAGGGGCTTGCCAATGGCAGGGCCGGACCGAAGCTTCGCGTACCCGGGGAGCGGGCGAGTTCTCACGACCGGGAGGCGGGTCCGGCAGCCAGGCTCCGAAAGATGATAGGTAACAAGGTGTACCCGATGTCCCCGTGTATGTAAGGCCTCGGCGAGCTGTCTAATGAACACCTGAGAGCCTTGGGCCGTCGGAAAAGGGCAGGCGGCCACCATCGCAATGTTAAAACGTCTGCCCATGCCTTACAGATACCCCAAGTCCCTTAGGCGCTTCCCGAGGACGGCCTCTTGCTGCACGGAATACGGCTTCGGGCAACTCACCTCCTCCCGCCAGTAGGAGGCCTGAACCAGAGGCACCGCCGCTCTACCCTCCTCTTCAATGGCTTCCGCCAGGACTCTGCCATCCAGATCAGTCGGGATGGGCAGACCCAAGAGGTACAAAAGGGTCGGGACGACGTCCTCTATGGCAGTCCTGGGGAGCGCCATGCCCTTCTTAATGGGGGGTCCAGCGATCATGAGTACCCCCTCGCGG
>JACQEV010000382.1 GCA_016200385.1 Candidatus Methylomirabilota bacterium | reverse complement strand
CCTTGTAGAACGGATCGCTCGGCTTCCACCCCCGGTACGGCCGGTCCGCCGGGTTGGCGTCCACGTAGACGTAGTCGCCATCGTTGATGCCGAGGTCCTTGGCCGCCTGGGGGTTGATGTGGATCTGATGCTCCCCGACGCCTGACATTCGCTTGTCCATCCGGTAGGGGTCGCCGAAGTTCGAATCCCAGATCAGGTTCCAGTCGCACACGCTCCACTGGGAGTGGACCCTGTGGCGCGTCTTCGGCGTCAGGAGGTAGAAGTGGTACCCTTTCGACCAGAGTGGGTTCTTGGTCTCCTTGACTTGACGCCATGACATCTTCACGTTGCGGATGGTCCGCTCGTCCCACCCCATAGCGTCAAGGGGAATGCCGTAGTCGTCCGGTCGAATGTACGGGTTGCTCGACACGATCACATTTGGCAGGTAGGGGGTTGCCTCGGGCCCTTCCCGGTGGACGATGAAGTTTTCGCCGTACTCGATCACCTCGGGCTCGTCGTTGTACGCCTGGATCCGCCCCGTCGGCGTGAAGAACGGGACGTGGTCGTGTACCTGCTCCCAGAACGGGACGCGGGGGTAGCTGCGGAAGAGCATCAGGGCCGCGCCTGGCTCGCCGAACTTGCCGGCCATGATGTCATCAAGCTTATAGCCGGCTGTGGTGCTCGAGGAATCGAGGAGTCGCTGGATATAGATCTCAGGCCGCCCCTCGAGGGCGAACTTCCAGTAATCGGCGATCCGCTTGTCGTTCAGCAGCTCGCCTAGCTTGGCCGCGACGCCGGCCAGGATCATGACATCGTCCTTGGTGTCGTAGAGAGGTTTGATCCCTCCCTTCCAGATCTGCAGGAACGGGTTGCTGCAGGAGGCGGTGATCTCGAGGGTCTGGAATTCCGGCCAGGAGTTGGCCGGCAACGCGATGTCGGCGTACTCGATGCTGGCGGTCATCTCGATGTCCACCGAGACAATCATCTCCACCTTCGGGTCCACGTTCTTCATCATCTCGTAAGCATGCTTGGCGTTGTTGATCAGGTTGACATTGGTGAAGAACATGAGCTTCGTCGGTGTCGGCATGTGCGTAGTGCCGGTGAAGACCTTCCGCCCGTACTTCGGCGTGTTCACGATGAGCGGCATGTCGCCATGGTTCCAGCAGGCCGGCTCCTCGTCCTTGGTGTAGCCGTGGGCATGGATCTCCTTGCCGTGCGCGGCGGGGTCGAGATTGGGGTGGAACGGGTCCTCCGCCACCCAGCCCTTGAAGCCCGGCCCGCTCCAGGTGGAGCCTTGGAAGAGGGCGGCCTTGTAATTGCCGGCCCAGGTGCGACAGCCGCTGCCCGGGATGCCGAAGTTGCCGGTCAGCATCAGTGGGAGGTAGAAGGCCCGGTTGGCCTCAGTGGCGTGGAACCAGTGGTTGATCCCCTCGCCGATGTGGATGGCGGCCGGCTTCAGGGTGGCGATGTCGTTCGCCAGGCGCGTGATCAACTCCTTCGGCGCGTGGGTGATCTCGTGGACGGTGTCGAGGTCGTAGTCTTTGAGATGAATCTTGTACAGCTCGAACAGGGTGAAGACTTCCAGTTGCTTGCCATCGACCGTCTTGAGGGTGTAGCGTCCCTCCAGAGCAGGGTCGATCGCCTTTTCGGCCAGATGCTTTCCCACGTCATCCCGAGTGACTGCCGTGGGCGCGCCGATCTTCAGGTTCCAGACGACGAAGTCGCCCAACCGCTCGCGTTGCTCCGCTGTCAGGCCGTGAATCTTGACGCTGGGCCCCTGACCGATATCCTGATTCTTGTAGCCGGGAAAGATCTCATCGGCCTTCAGTCGCGTCAGCGTGTCGGTCCGGACTAGCAATGGGAGGTCGGTGAATTGCTTCACGAACGCTTGGTCGTATTTCCTCTCGTCGATGAGGATCTTCGTCAGTCCCAGGAAGAGGGCGGCGTCGGTCTGGGGTCGGATCGGGATCCAGTAATCGGACTTGGGCGCAGGCGGGTTGTATTCCGGCGCGATGGTCACGATCCTCGCGCCGCGCTCCATCAGCTCGTTAAAGAAGTGCGACTCCGGCATCTTGTTCTCGACCAGGTTCTTCCCGCACTGGATGTGCAGCTTCGAGAACCGGAGCTCGTTGAAGTCGGCGTCGTCTGCCTGCAGACCGTGGACGAACGGCTGACCCGGCGCCTGGTCGCCGTGCCACGTATAGTTTGACCAGAGGCGGCCGCCAAGAGCCTTATCGGGGCCGACACCACGAACAGTCGCGTCCAGCAAGGCCAGCGTGTTAGCCAGGCGATAGGCCCCGTACTTGCCGATGACCCCCAGCAGACCCATCCCGCCCCGCAGCTTCATCGTCCGGGTGCCGGCGCCGTGCATCTCCTCGATCATTTCCGGTGCGTATCCCTGTTCCTTGAGGCGCCGGGCCCCCTCCTCGCCGCTGTATTTCTTCGCGATGTGGATCATCCCCCTGGCGACGTAGGTGAACACCGTATCCCAGGAGACCTTGACAAACTCGTCCTGGCCACGCGAGTCGAATCTGTACTTGCTCAGGTTCGTCGCATCAAGCTCGGGGAACCCGTCGTCGGCCCACTGCTTCCAGCCCTTGCGGACCATCGGATATTTCAGGCGGTAAGGACCGTAGATGCGGCGCGGCAGGGTATACCCTTTGGGGCAGCCCCGCGGATGCCAGGCCACCGTGGCCTTGTTCCCGTATAGATCGCCGTATCGCTCCACGTCGTAGTTCTGCTCGAGCCTGAGGATGACACCGTTCTTGACGAAAGCGCGTAGCCGGCAGGAGTGGGTGTCGTTGGGAGAGCAGACGAAGGCGAAGGTGCTGTCGTACTTATACTGGTCGCGATAGATCCGTTCCCAGTGCCGGTCCGGATAGCTCTCGAGTGGATTGCCGACCTCCACCGCCGGTTGCAGCAGGCTGAGGCCAAGTCTCTGGTTGGCGATCGTGAGAGCGCCCGCCGCGGTGCTCGCTTGCAGAAACTGTCGTCGGGTCAGAGCCATGTTGACGCCTCCTTCTCCCTAGGGTTCTCACCAACGACCGGCCCGAAGGGTATAGACCTCCAGGCAGCGTTCGCATAAGCTGTCGTCCACTCTGAAGGAAGGGAAGTCCCGGCGAATCTCGGTCACGAGAGCGCTATCCAGGATGGTGTGATCCTCGACGAAGTGGTAGCTGGGAAAACGACAGAGGGGGCACGGTGACCCGGGCAATGGCACGCGGCGCGGGCTCTCGGATCTTGTTTGGCCGGCATCGCCGGCCAGGCGGAGCAGCGCTTCGCTGCCTGTCGCCATCTGGAGCAAGAGGCGATGAGAAAGGGGCAGTGGCTGCCAAAGCCGCTCGAAGATCGCTGCCCTCACGGCCGGCGCGAACTTCCGGTACTGGGCGTCGAACTCTCTGCGGCGCGTCTCTCTGTCGGCCAAAGGCTCCCTGCCGGCGAATGCCAGTCTCGCGTCGACGGAGAGACACCAAAGGAGCCGGTACCGGTTTCGAATGATATTCTCATCTGCGGGCGAGACGACGGCCAATCGAATCTCGCCCTCATATCCAAACTCCGGGTCGAGCAGATCGACAATATGAAGCAGTTCGTGGTGGAGATAGCGCTGCAGGCTGGGAAGGTCGAGGAACCGATCCGGCGTCAGTCGGATGCCCACCCTTTTGGCAGGCTGGCCGTTGCCGTTTGCCTTCTCGATCGACAGATCGGCCCCTTCCTCGTGCGATCCGGCAGCCAGGGCCACAATAACCTCCGAAGCCTGTGCTTCGATACTAGGGAATCTACGGAGTTCCGCTTGAAGGATCTCCGCAAAGCCGAGCGTGGTGAAGAACTGCGCATGCAGCCGTTGGAAGGCGGCATCGCGCGCGTCGGGACGGCGATGGTAGAGGGGGTCGGCCGCTACATGGTACTCGCGGAACAGAGCGGGGTCTCCCAACTCCTGTCGCCGAGCGATCTCCTGTAGGACGACCGTCTCGGCCAGGAGCGGATCGTATTGGATATTCATTGCTCGGTGCACCTCATGGCTTCGGGAGCTATCGACAGTGGCTATGAAGACTCGCAAGAGCCGGGCCAGGACGATCCGGAGCCGTTGGCACCGGCGAAAACCTTCTCAACCTATTAATTTTACTGGGCTTCTCGCTCTGAAAGAGGAACAGGTTTGGGGTCCAGGCAAGGCTCGATGATGGGACATCAAGTCCTCCAAGGGGAGTCGTGATCCGCAACCTCTCAAAACCAAAGAACAGAGGGTTGGGGCTCCGCCGCCCCAGGAATTTCAAAAATGTCACAGTCAAACGAGTCAAGAGACAATTTTACTCCGTTAAATCGGGAAAAAAATTAGCGGCCACGCTTGTGTCTTCGCGCCGTTGCGGCCCGCCGCACAAGGTCCTGGAGAGTGGTCACCTCCATCATCACGGTCAGCTTTGGCTTGATCTGTTTCCACCCCTCATGGAGGATACAGGGATTGTCCTCGGCGCAGCGATGACTCCAGAAGATGCAGCGCTCGAATAGCCCGGGGCCTTCAATGGCCTCAAGCACTTCCCTAAGTGAAATGTCGGCGGCAGGCCTGCCCAAGGTGTAACCTCGCGTGGCGCCACGGAACGACCGGACCAAGCCGTATTGGGTGAATTTCTGGAAAATCTTGGCGAGGAAACTCTGGGGGAGGCCCTGGGCCTCGGCGATTGCGGCAAGCTGCATCACAGTTCCGGCCGGTTGTTGAGCCAGGTGGATCAACCCCTGGATCCCATACTCGCTCTCGCGGCTCAGCTTCATCGGTAGCAACCCACAAAAGAGTGGAATGGTCTTATTGATCAGTTAGGTCCTTTTACCCCAATTGCTGGAACCCTGTCAAGGAAAAAATTTGTGTAGAAATGTGGAAGGCTGTTGAGCGAATTCACATGGACAGGGGGCTCCCGGCGCTGCTGGAAGAGGCGAAGTGCATGGTCGACTGCATCGGAAACCGTATAGAAATGCATCCAAGAGGGCATCGAAATCAGTCGCGCAGTGCACAGAGCGAGGTGAGTTTGTGCCGCAGTTTTCAACTTGACAGGTGTATACTCTAAGGAAATCATCCCCGGTGTGGGTAAGACTTGCCCTGTAATTCGATACATGGCGGAGATGGAGCGGGGAGGACATGCACACCGCGTACCTTGTATTGGTCTGGCTGCATATTCTGGCTGCCGTGATATGGATCGGCGGAATGGTGTTCCTCACCCTAGTGCTGATGCCTGTGCTGCGGCGGCCGGAATGCCTGGGCAATGCCGCCGCCGTCACTCGTGCGACCGGGATGCGGTTTCGATGGGTGGGGTGGTTGTGCTTGAGCCTGCTCCTCGTAAGCGGGACCTTTCACGTGGGCTATCGAGGCTTTGGCTGGACAGATGTGGCGACCGGGAGAATCTTTGTGGGGCCCTTCGGAAGGGCCTTGGGTATCAAACTCTTACTGGTTGCCGTGATCATCTTGATCAGCGCCCTGCACGATTTCGTCATCGGCCCACGGGCTTCGGTTTTAGGACGGGAGGACGCCACCTCGCCCAGGGCAAGGCGACTGAGGCGCCAGGCCTCGTGGCTTGGGCGGCTGAACATCCTCTTAGGGTTGATCGTGATCGGACTGGGAGTGATACTGGTGCGGGGCTGGCCGTAAGCTGGGAGTCGAGAAACGCGAGTCAGGGGGAACCCGTGGCATGGCCTGTCCGGTGTCCATCTTCATCCCTGTATCTAGGCTACGGATGGGGTTCGTAGGCACAGAAAGAATCAGATTCCATCGGATCTGCGGAGATCCCGTAAGCCCGGGCCCTGGATCCGCCACAGACCCACCGGAACTCACAGCGCCCGCATTTCCCCTTCAAACGATCCATGTCGCGGAGCTCCAGCAAGAAGGGCGAGTTCCGGTAGATGCTGGAGAGAGGCTGCGTTCTCAGGCTCCCGAGAAACGGATAGGGGAGAAAGCCCGCCGGGTACACCTCGCCTCTATGCGACACAAAGATCACCCCGTTCCCGTCTCGGATCCCGAAACCCATTTTCATCCCAAGTTTCTGGATCTCCTCGAGTGACATTCCCTCCTGAAGCTTGCGCTGAATCCAGTACCTTCGGTAGTGAGGCGCTTCCACTGTGCTCACATTGAAGGGGGCCTCCTGGGAAATGGAGTAGACCCAGGCGAACAGCTCCTCCACCTCATTCGCGGAAGGAAGTTCCAGTCCGGTTCCTCGACCCACCGGGACAAGCAGAAAGAGACTCCATCGGCGAACGGCAGGGGAGGCCTCTTCTCGAAGGAGACGATACAGGGAGGGAAGGTGGGGAACCGTTTGGCGAGTCACGGTGGTGTTCACCTGCACGGGGATGTGAAATTCTCCAGCCCATTGCAGGGCTTCCATCGAGCGTGCAAACGTTCCGGGTACTCCCCGAAAGGTGTCGTGAACCTCTGGACGGGGTCCTTCCAAGCTGATTCCCATGGTGGCCACTCCCAGCTCTGCGAATTGGCGGATGGCGTCCCTGGTCAAGGCGGGTGTGGTGCTGGGGGTAATTCCACGGGGCAGTCCTATCTCGCGCGCGTAGGCGATGAGCTCGAAGAGATCCTGCCGCTTCATGGGATCCCCACCCGTGAGGATCAACATGCTGCCCATCTCCTTGACATCCCGCATCAGAGCTTTTCCCTCTTCGGTGGTGAGCTCCAAGGGGTCCCGGTGGGGAATGGCATCCGCCCGACAGTGCTGACAAGCTAAATCACAGGCAATGGTCATCTCCCAATAGACGTTTCGTGGAGCCTTCGCATAGACATACCCGGGGTAGGCGGTCTTGTCTACGAGCTCTGCCTGCAAATTCATTCCGGGCTCTCCATATATCCACTGCTCCATACCAATTGGGGATCTACCATCTCGAAGCGTTGGTCCTGATGCGGTCAGGCATCTCCAGGTGGCGACTATAGATGTTCGCGATCCCGCTGTCAACAGGAGTTGGCGTCTTCGCAATGGACAGCATGCGAAAAAGCGCGACCGAGGGAGCATGAAGGCCACTTACCGAGCGGCATGAGGAGGCTCGTCTGCGCCCCGGTTTCCACCTCAGAGCAGAGAGAGGAATCGTCATTGCGAGTGAAACGAAGCAATCTCGCCTGCTTGCTTTTAGATTGCCACGCACCCTTTAGGTGCTCGCAATGACAGAGACTTCAGGCCGTTGGTACGCCTATCTCTGTTCTTGGGTTCCATCTTGACATCTGTATAATAAAGTATATCTTGTATCGTAAGGAGAACAGCATGGTCGAACAGCTTGTCATCAATGTGGGGAGGAAAATCCGGGAGCTTCGGCAGCAGCGGGGACTCTCCCTGCGCCGGCTCAGCGACAAGGTCGGGGTCTCCCCCAGCGCGATCCAGAAGATCGAGCAGAATCTTATCTCGCCGACCCTTGGGACCGTCCTCAAGATCACGAAGGGCCTGGGAACGACCCTCCAATCGCTCCTGGACGAGCATATGGAAGCGAGAGATGTCGTCCACCTTCCACAAGAGAAGCGGCGGACCGTCCTGGTCCCCGACCTCAGGATCAGCCTCCAGTCGTTGGCCGATGGGCTGCCCAACGAAGCCTTCAGCGCCATCCTCCTCACGATCCCCAAGGGTGCACGGATGAAAGAGCGGGAGTTCCGCCATCATGGGGAGGAGCTTCAACTCTGCATGAAGGGGAAGGTGCAATTCACCATCAGGGACGAGACGTACCTCTTGAGGCGCGGAGACAGCCTTCGTTTCAAAAGCTACCTTCGGCACTACTGGGAAAACGTAGGAGGTACAGAGGCTCAGCTTCTCATGATCTGTTCTCCACCGATCCATCTGGGCAGGAGTCCGAACGAGGGTTAGTGCCGTTCCAACTTGCCGCGGCTTGACACAGAGGTATGCAGCATATACGTCTCGTTCGCCGAAGCCTCACTGTGTCGGCGTAAATAGTTGGAACGGCATTAGGCGCTGTTTCATCATGTTGTGTCGTAACCGTAAATGGGTGGGACGCAAGGCGTGAAGCGCAGAGAACAACCCGCATCACCGTATGATGGCCTCATGTACCCCCAGATACGCGAGTTGCACGATCGGATCTATTTCGGGAGATGGCGAGGGGAAACGGGCACAAAGGATGATTTGGAGAAGGCCTGGCGGCAGCTCGAGGAGTATGTGAAGCTGCTGGAGGCGGAGGTGGGCCCTGATGCCCCTTCGAGCCAGCGGGACTATCTTGGCAAGGCGAAGTCGGCTCTGGCACTCTCGGACCCTCGCGCGAACCGGGGATCGGAGCTTTTTCAGGCCATCAATG
>JACQEV010000369.1 GCA_016200385.1 Candidatus Methylomirabilota bacterium | reverse complement strand
GTGAAAATCGTGGTGCCGCAGAATCTGGATGCGCGGTCACAGGAGTTGTTCCGGGAGTTGGGGCGGTTGCGGCCTGAGGACCCGCGTCGCGGGATATGGCGTGGGTCATCATCGTGATGAGCTTAACTAGAGACCGAAAGGTGGCGCCATGGTAAGACCTCGGCAGCGCCGGTACTCGATCAGCGTTGTGGCCGAGATGTTCGATCTCCATCCGCAGACCCTTCGAACGTACGAGCGGGAAGGGCTGCTTCGGCCGGCCCGCACCGTCGGCAACACTCGGGTCTATTCCCAGGAGGATGTGGAGCGAATCGATCTGATCCTTCGGCTGACCAAGGAGCTGGGCGTGAACCTCGCTGGTGTGGAGGTCATCCTGAATATGCGGGATCGGATGGAGGCAATGCAGCGCCAGGCAAGCGAGCTGCTTCAAGCGATGGCAGAACGATTCGATGCAGAGATGAAGCAGTGGGGGGAGCGTGCGGAAGAAGGGCTGGTCCCTGTCGGCAAAGGCGGCCTGCTTCGGCGACGCAGCCTCTGAGGGAGGCCGAACCGCGAATCTTTCCCGGGCGCGGTCCTGCTTGACAGAGGAGGAGAGTTCGACTAGGCTCAATGTGTACTATGGCGCCTGCATGATGATGCATGGCGCCGGGATCAAGGAGGAAGAGTGAATGAATAATGCCCTGAAAACCACAGCCCTGCTGGGCCTGCTGACTGGCCTTCTTGTGTTAATCGGAGGCTACTTCGGCGGGACTCAGGGGATGGGGATCGCCTTCGTCATCGCGTTCCTCATGAACTTCGGCTCCTACTGGTTCTCGGACCGGATCGTCCTGGCGATGTACGGCGCTCAGGCGGCGACCGAGACAGAGGCACCCGATCTGTACAGGATTGTGCGGGGGCTGGCGCAGCAGGCACACATGCCGATGCCCCGGATCTACATCATTCCCACCGAAACGCCCAACGCCTTCGCGACCGGGCGAAATCCGGAGCATGCGGCCGTCGCGGCCACCCAAGGCATTCTGAGAGTTCTCAACGAGGAGGAGCTGGAGGGGGTGCTGTCCCATGAGCTGGCCCACGTGCGGAACCGGGACACCCTGATCAGCACCGTGGCCGCGACCCTTGCCGGCGTGATTGTAATGCTGGCCCGGATGGCCATGTGGATGCCGTTCTTTGGCGGAGGCGGTCGTGACGAGGAGGACCGCGGGGGCGGCATGCTGGGATTCCTGTTCCTGGCAATCCTGGCGCCCATCGCGGCGACGCTGATCCAATTAGCGATCTCCCGGTCCCGGGAGTTTCAGGCTGACGAATCGGGCGCTCAGCTCAGCCACAAGCCCTACGCGTTGGCCTCCGCCCTGCAAAAGCTGGAGGTGGCTGCCAACCGTCTGCCGATGGATGCCAACCCGGCCACGTCGCACCTCTTCATCGTGAACCCGCTTCGGGGAAACGCCCTGTTCAGGCTGTTCTCCACCCATCCACCCATCGAGGAGCGGATCGCCCGCCTTCGGGCCCTTCGGGTGTGAAGAGCGGCCGGACAACTCGGACAACGTGAAACGCTACTCTCAAGGGTCCGCCCTGCGGACCCTTTTTTCTCTCCTGATGGCCACGTCGCTCGCCGCTTGCGCTTCAGGGCCCAGCGGAGAGGCGATGCTCCGTCCCGGCCCGCAGCGGCTGTCTACCCTGCGAGCCCAAGGCGACCTCGTCATTGCCACGCTGAAGGGCGCGGCGATGACCGTTCAGCCGCTCACCCAGGAAGGGCTGAACGCCTACTACGCGCGGCGGCCGTCTCTCGTCAATCCGTTCAAAACCGTGCTGACGCCCGCCAATCGCCCGCTCGCCTTCATCGTTCGGATCCAGAACCTGGGCCGGGACCGGATCAACTTCGATCCCAGCCAAGCACTGTTGGTCGATCAGCAAGCTCACCGCACGGCCGCGCTCTCGTATGACGACCTATACACCATACTCTCGGAGGGCGACAAGCCGACCGCGGCCTTGCAGGCGCTTGAGGAGACGGTCCTCACCAGCTACATTGTCGTCCCGCCGAAGCTCGACCGGGAGGGTCTGCTCCTCTTCCCGCCGCCCGAGCCCGGGGCCAAAGCGGTCATCCTGGAGATTTGTTCCTTCTCTATCGGCTCGACCGAACAATTGCTGTTGTTCGAGTTCGAGGTACTACGGCCCCGTAAGGCGGGGACGGTAGGGATGTTTGGACTATGAACGAGGCCATTGCATCTCCTGGGATTGGACCCACGGAGGAGCGGCAGCTTCAGGAGCTCGTTCACGAGCTGCAGCAGCTCTACCATGGCCAGCTCGTCGCGGTATTCCTGTATGGAAGTGCCGCGCGGGGCAATTTTGTCCCCGGAAGGTCCGATCTCAACCTTCTGATCATCGTGCAATCGGTCAGGCTGGACGACCTGGGCAGAGCGGCGACGCTGTTCCGCCGATGGAGAAAGCTCAAGATCGCTCCACTCTTGATGGCGGCCGGTGAGCTCCAGTCGGCCAGCCGTGTTTTCCCGCTTGAGCTGTCCGACGTCAAGGAGTTCGGACGGCTGCTCTACGGGTCCAACCCGCTTGCCGGGATCCAGATTGCGCCCGAACACATTCGGGCGCAATGCCGGCGTGAACTCCACGGCAGGTTGATCCGGCTTCGGCAAGAGTACCTGGAGCTGGGCGATCGGCGACACGCCCTGGCGGGCATCCTTGCCGGTGCCCTCAGCTCCATCCTCCCGGTCTTTCGCGCCGTCCTGCGTCTGGGCGGTGCTCAGGTCCCAACTACCGATGAGGCCGTAGTCGAAGCTGTCGCAGCCAGACATCACCTTGCTCGAGACCTCTTCACCACGCTGCTCGCTCACAAGCGCGGATCGAGACAGCTCGCCACTGCCGATTTTGAACGGCTCCTCGGCCACCTTATCGGTGAGTGGGAGCGACTGATTGCGCTTGTCGATGCGTTGTAACCGTCGCTCCTCTCCTTCCACTCGCGGCGTCTTTCCTTGCCTTGCAACCTATCTCCTCCTTTCTTTCTTCCTGATCCATGGACCCGCCTTTGCTGCCGTTTCGTTTCCCAAACCCGAGGGATGGGTCACCGATCGAGCCGGTTTGCTTGATCCGACCGCGAAAGCTCGCCTGGAACAGCTCCTCACAGAGGTGGATCGCAAAAGTGGTGTGGAGATCGCCGTGGTAACCCTCCCGACACTCGGCGGAAGGTCTGTTGAGGAGGTTGCCGTCGAGCTATTCCACGCCTGGGGAATCAGCAAGAAGGGAAAGGATGAGGGGCTGCTGCTCTTGGTCGCCCCGAAGGAACGGAAACTTCGAATCGAGGTGGGTTACGGATTGGAGGGGACGATCCCCGACGGAATGGCAGGCGAGATCATCCGGGAAACCATCACGCCGCGTTTCCGACAGGGTGAATTCGCCGAGGGGATCGAGACAGGCGTTAGACAGATCGTCGAGACGATCGCGAGGCAGAAGCAGATCGAGCTCACGTCACTTCACGCGCCACGCCCCCGGACGACTGTCAGCCCGCTCGGAATGGATCAACAGCGACTGGTCTCCAAGGCAACCATCTTCTTCCTGCTCTTGCTGGTCGGTCTGATCGGTATTGCCATCGCTAACGAGCGGTCACTCCGTCGTCAGCGCGGCAGAGGCCCATTCCGCAATCGGTTCCTGGGATTTCCAGGCGTTTATCCCGGTAGAGGTTGGTCGGGCGGCGGCTTTGGCTCAGGTGATTCCGGCGGCTTCGGCGGATTCGGCGGGGGATCGAGCGGCGGCGGAGGCGCCAGCGGCGGGTGGTGATCTTGTCAAGGCTGCCTGCATTGTGGGTACATTGACTCAGACGTAATGGGTTAATGTGGAGATTGATTATGCCTTTCCATCGTATCATTACGGTTCTTAGCCTCCCCGGGTCGGCGCTGACATGCTTGTATGCCGATCGTTCGGCAGGGGGACGATTCTCGCTGTGCGGTCCTCACATCTTCGTGTAGATTACACCGCCGAGATATGAACTGTTCACCAGTGAAGATTTGTGGTTGAAATCTACACTGGTGCGATCGGAGAAAGGGTCGCAGAAAAAAGCTTGACAGCCTGCGGAGAGGGTGCCACGCTGACTCCCACGTAGGTGATATGATGCCTCCGGGGTGGTAATAATACATCAGCCACACCCCGCAACGTTAGTCGGGGGACTACTCAGCAACGCCCTCTCGGGTGGAACTCAGCCTGAGAGGGCGTTAGTGTTTCCGGGAGGCTAGGACTGCCGAAGAGGTGGGTCAAGAAGCTGTCACGAGTTATCTCGCGATCGGGCTTTCTCCTTGGGGGCCGGTGCGTTTGGTTGCTCGCGGGCAGCCCAGCTATCCAGTATAGCCTCGGCTCTTCATACAGGACCGATACGCCGACACGAAGCGGGAGTCATGCTCCTTGCCCTCGTTGAGACCGTACAGAGTGCCCGCGGTGGCGCCCACGAGGCCGCCGATCCCAGCTCCTTTGCCGGCGCCTCCGCCGCCTCCGGCGATCGCACCGCCCGCCGCACCCACGCCAGCGCCGATGGCTCCACCGATGAGCACGTCCTTGAGCACCTCGG